>CAVEKJ010000152.1:0-5440 GCA_963616205.1 Prevotella sp. | reverse complement strand
AGATCATCTCCGGTTCAAACCAGATACCAAACTGAAGACCGATCTTGTTGACCTCATCTACCAGGTGCTTCAGACCACCGTTGATCTTCTCCTCGTTGACTTTCCAGTCACCAAGAGAACAGTTGTCGGAATTACGTTTTCCAAACCAGCCGTCATCCATGACCAGCATCTCAATGCCGCACTTTTTGGCCTCTCTTGCGATGGCAAGAAGCTTATCGGTATTGAAATCAAAGTAGGTAGCTTCCCAGTTGTTGATCAGGATCGGGCGTTTCTCATACTTAAACTTGCTGCGGATCAGATGATTCCGGTAAAAATCATGATAATTTCTGGTCATCTCTCCAAGGCCGTTTCCAGAATAAACCATAACGACTTCCGGTGCCTGGAATTCCTCGCCCGGTGTGAGAAGCCAGGAAAATTCCTCCGGATTGATTCCCATGGTCATACGCAGGTTGTCAAACTGGCACAGTTCTGTCTCTGCCATAAAGTTTCCGGAATATACAAAATGCATGGCATAGACCTTACCGTTCTCCTGCTCAGTTCCGTTTGTCACAAGGGCAATAAACGGATGCTCCTGATGACTGGATTCTCCTCTCGCGGAAGAGATCACCTGTTTTCCATAATGGAGCTCTCCAGTCTGGATGTGACGCTCTCTTGCCCAGGTTCCGTGAAGAGACAGCATGGAAAAATTCTCATTGTCCATATCCAGGCAGGCACTTAAGATCTTCTCAATCCGGAGATCTTCTTTTCCCTGATTCTGTACGCGGACACTTCGTGTAATGGCGTTTTCTTTCTCAAATGCGGTATAGGAAAGAACCACCTCCAGAGCCAGATTTTCGTCTTTCATGGTGATCTCCAGTGTTTCTGCCTCATCCTCTGTGGCAAAAGATGCCGGAAGCCCTTTCAGTCCTTTCTTACCCTTAAAGATCTCATGGCCTGCATAGTGAAGCTCACATCCCATATTTCCGGCTGCATTTCGGATATTCAGGCAGCTTTCCCGATAATCTCCGATTCCTCCGGTCGGGTACTCCATGGGAAAGAAATCCAGAAATGCGGATTTCTCTCTTTTGTTTACAGTTGGTGTATAGGGCGGCTCTTCCATGCGCAGAAGATAATTGTCTGCCTCCATAAACAGTCTGTCCCCATAATAAATATGTCCCAGAAATCCCTCCGGGCTCAGCCCCATCACATAGGTGCTTTTTTCCGTGTCAAGACGGAAGATCTTTTTCTCTTCGTTAAAAGTAACTGACATGTGCCTTCTCCTTTTTTATGTTATTAAGCAGATCTTCACAATCCACCTTTATTACCTTTCCAAAGTCGGGCGGACAAAATCATCCGCATTCGCTACGTAGCTCTGCACAGAATAACATTTCTACATTTCATTTTGTCATAGCTAATTTTAGCTGTATTATAGTTAATTTTAATCTTTAAGTCAACTTCTGTTTCTACTTTCCCCTGATTCTTTTTGCTACGCCATGTTTCTACTCTTTCACAGACACCGCCGGCATCTCCAGGTACCGATTCAGATCTTCCGTGAGAATGCGGATCTTCTCTCTGGTATCCTGTTCTTTGTAATGGAGACGTTCTGCGATCCTGGTGATATAATTCTCTTCTTCGATGATCTCACAGGTCTCCGGAAAATTTATGTCATAATACTGGGCAAGATAAGACACCCAGTAATCCACCGGCACCTGCCTGTCTGCGGACAGTACCGATTCTCTTCTGAGGCAGGACTCCCAGACCGCCGGTGAGATCAGCCCTTCCCCGGCTGCTTCCTCGGAGGCTCCCAGCATGGCTTCAATGGATGCCACCAGCTTTACCCGGCAGTTATCCAGCTTATCTGCATCCCGGATCAGTTTTGCATGGAACAGTGTTCTTGCATCGTGAATCCCTTCCAGCTTAAAATCACTGTGTTTACGGATCGCCGTATCGATCAGGTCATCAAACTGATCATCCTCAACAAAACGGCGGATCATCTTTTCTTCCCCGAAAAGAAGCTCTGCTCCAAATACCGCATGGTCCATTGTCCCCGGCTCAAAACTGTGAAATCTCCGAATCTGTTCGAAACGCCCGATATCATGAAGCAGTCCGATCAGTTCCGCAAGCTCCACATCTTCCCGGGAGCACTCCATCCGTCTGGCAATCTCCCCTGCATATTTCACCACCCCGTAAGTATGCTCGATCTTCAGATAGATCTGCTCATCCTGCCGGTCGTACTCGTCCAGATACTTTTCAAATTCCTGTTTTGCATGTTCAATATCGATCATCCGCCACGCACCTCCTGACTTTTTCTTCTGTTGCTCTGATATCCTTCACAAAGGATCCCTCATTTATAAAAATGGTATCAAAAAAAGCGTTACTCTTCAATAACGCTTTTTAAAATATTCAAACTTTTTATTTTGATCTATTCATATTTTACGATTTCCTTCCGGAGCCGCTTCATGATCCGTTTTTCCAGACGGGAAATATAGGACTGTGAGATTCCCAGAAGATCCGCTACTTCCTTCTGTGTCTTCTCCATTCCCTCCCGGTTTCCAAGGCCGAACCGCAGGCGGATGATCATCTGTTCCCGTTTTGTCAGTTTGCTGATGGCTTTTCCCAGAAGTGTGATCTCCACCTCATCTTCCAGCCGTCTGGAGATCACGTCATCATCGGTTCCCAGGATATCCGAAAGCAGCAGCTCATTTCCATCCCAGTCCACATTCAGCGGCTCATCAATGGAAACTTCCATCTTGGTCTTACTGTTTCGCCGGAGGTACATCAGGATCTCGTTTTCAATACATCTGGACGCATAGGTGGCAAGTTTGATATTTTTTACCGGATTAAAGGTATTGATCGCCTTTATCAGGCCTATGGTCCCGATGGAGATCAGGTCTTCCACACCCACTCCGGTATTGTCAAATTTCTTTGCAATATAAACTACCAGCCGGAGATTGTGCTCAATGAGGACTGCCTTTGCCTCTTTTTCCTTCTCGCCTCCAAGCATTGCAATCACTTCCGCTTCCCGTTCCGATGGTAGCGGTGCGGGAAGAATGTCATTTCCTCCAATATAAAAAACATCTCCCGGACGATTGATCATAAACCTCTGGATCACCTGAAATGGATAGGATCTTGCAGCTGCTCTGTTCATAATATAAGCCCCCTTCTTAATTTAATAGTCTGGAATTCAAAAGTATCCCGTACTCTTCTCCCAAAGCTGAGGGCTCGGATGTTATGGCAAGCACCGGTTTTCCCACATGTACCACCCTTCCGGGAGTCTGAATCAGAAGTTCGTCAAGGACCACTGACAAAAGCAGTCCATTTTTTCCATCTGCGGTGTGACAGCTCAGAAAATGTGGCTGCAGACTGACAAGTTCCGTGTTTTTAAGCTCCTCTGGCTTATCTTTGATGTCCATCAGTTTTTCTACCAGTTCTTCCGATATCAGAATTCCCAGGAGTTCCTGTTTGATGATCGATACCGGCTGTTTTTTCACAGGATCCATAAGAAGATTTCCTGTATCAAAAAATCCGTAGGTCTGCTGTATCTTTCCCTGATATTTAAGCGTTATGGGATAAATATTTCTCCTTCCGAACCGGAAAGTCTCCGTTATGCACCCCAGTGTATAAAGTGCGCCGTAAATCCCTGCCAGAAAAAGCAGAAAAGTTTTTACAGTCATGGTTCTTTCGGTTTCCAGCGCCTGATAGATCCCGCCCACCACAAACGCTGTGAAATACAGTGCCAGAATGGTTTTTGCAAGAAGGCCGCCTTTTTTCAGGCGAAAAGCAAAGGACGCCATAAAAAAAGCGCAGCCGCCGTGGATCAGGACAGCGGCAGGAAAAATGATCTTAAAAGGTACGCAGATGAGCAGGCAGGATGCAAAAGCTCCAAAAGCAGCGGATACCACACACCTCAAACGGTTCCCGTCAAGATGCAGAAATTTTCCCACAAGTCTTAAAAGCATGTAATCCATAAGGAAATTCGTCATAAAAACGATATCTATGTATATCTTCTGATACATAAGATTCCCCCACTGCTGTTTTGTCTGCCATTGATTCTCAACTTTGGTAAGTGCATTTATTATAGGGCAGGCTCTGTGCATATTTTGTCAAAGCCGGATGTCGATTCTTCAAACTTATCGGGTCATTTCTGTCCCCTTCGACATTTATAGATTTTTTCTATGGATTAGCGACAAAAATGTATAAATTTCCGTACAATATGCGTATTCATTGATTTTCGTACTTTATAGTGTTAAAATATCTTTTATTATATATTTCGTAAAGAAATTCTATTTTATGCGATACAGGAGGGAATCGAACAATGATCAATATTACCGGACATACCGGGCTTACCGGCCTTCTGGGAAGCCCAGTGGCACCCAGCGTATCACCTTTCATGCACAATGAGGCATTTCGTTACCTCGGGCTTGATTATGTATATCTCTGTTTTGATGTGACAGAGGAGACCCTTCCCCAGGCTGTGGAAGGACTGAAAGCCTGCGGGATCAAGGGCTTTAACCTGACCATGCCCAACAAGAATAAGATCGTAGAACTTCTGGATGAACTTTCTCCTACTGCCCAGCTGATCGGAGCTGTAAATACCGTCCGCAATGACAATGGAAAATTAAAAGGATTTAATACCGATGGTTATGGATTTACCCAGTCTGCCAGAGATGCAGGCTGTGATGTGAAGGGGCGCACCATCACCGTTATGGGTGTAGGCGGTGCAGGAATGGCGATCTGCGGACAGTCCGCACTGGAAGATGCCAAAAAGATCCATGTCTTCGCACGTCCTACCAGCCGTTACTGGGACCGTGCTGCTGCCATGGCAGAAAAGATGTCTCATATGACTGAGTGTGAGATGATCCTTCATGAGATGGATGACCATGCCGCACTGAAAGAGGCTATGGGAGAAAGCAACCTTCTCATCAATGCGACTTCTGTAGGCATGGTACCAGATGTAACAGGCACTGTCATCCCTGACAAATCTTTATTCCATCCGGAACTTACTGTAGCTGATGTTGTTTACGAACCAAGAGAAACAAGACTTCTTCGGGAAGCCCGTGAAGCCGGATGTCCAACCTTTAACGGAATGTACATGCTGCTCCACCAGGGCGTAAAAGCTTTCCACATCTGGACCGGACTGGATATGCCGGTTGAGATCGTGAGGGAAAAATATTTTAAATAAATAAAATATCCGACAATATTGAACACATCTGTATCACAATGCAACATCAATACTGCCGGATATAAAAAACGGCGGCCCGTCTGTAACATGCGGGTCGCCTTTTATTATTCAGAATCTTTTTTACTTATTTCTTCTCTTCCTGAACCTCGATCTTACGGATAGTCTTGTTCTTGATCTCTTCTTTGATGAAGCTGATGAAGTCGCCAAGGTCTTTCATTCCCTCGTCTCCAAGGTAACGGCTTCTTACGGAAACTTTGCCCTCTTCTTCCTCTTTTGCAC
>CAVEKJ010000151.1:0-5454 GCA_963616205.1 Prevotella sp. | reverse complement strand
TTATTATGTTTCATTTTTTGCTCCCACATATTTTGAAGCTTATGGGAAGCATCTATATATTTTTGAGCATCTGAAAATTTTTGATCAAATTTCTGAGAATCTAATTCGTCTGCTTTTAGTTCTTTTGCCTTTTGACTTGCAAGATCAACCATTACTCGGAATAGTGCTAATTCAGTTTTGATTTCTTCTTGTTCTTCTTTTAAAGCTTTGGAAATAGTATCATATTTTATTTTTAAAGATCGGTATATTTCATTACCGAGTTCTACACTATTGAAATGAGTTTCTTTCTCACTCTTTGTTGAGGTAAGAGGGATAACTGTTACAACTGGGGAATTATGAGCGTTTTCGTTATCTAAGACTACGCCATAGTGTAGCCCACCATATTCAGCACCAATGTTGAAACCAAAATCTACTTTAACAATATTACCTCTTTTATAAGCAATATTTTTTGTAGGATCGAATTTTTCTTCAAAATTAATCATCCGAACATAATCTTTGATCCAATATGAAATCAGATTCGCTTTTTTGAGCCGAGAACCACTAGGGTCATTAATGTATCCCTCAAGTAACGTGTTTAAAGATTTGATAGCTGCTTTTTTATTTTGTATTACATCTTCTTTTGTAAATTCTTTTTTCATACAATCTCCTTTAAAATATAATATCCACAGATAATACGACATAAAGTATGAAATTTCTTTTTGAATAAGAAAATATAAAAGAGAAATACTATTTATATGAAAATATTGCTTGCAGATATTATGTATAAGAAAAAAGTATCAGCACGGCAGCTGGCGACTATGACTGGAATCTCAAAATCCACGATCAATAACATAGCTAATGAGGTTTATTCTCCGACATTAGATACATTGGAATGCTTGGCAGCAGTGCTGAGAGTACGGATATCAGATTTATATGATTCTCCGTACAAATAATTAACAATAATAAGAGATCTGTCTGAATGTAGCGTACCAGAGATCAATAACGTCCTTGCTTCGGGCTTCGATAGTCTGCATGATGAATCGAAGCTGCTTGGCAGGGATTTTTGATTTGTTATGACAGAGCAGACATCCTCCGCTTCGTGTGATCCAGATCTTTGTAGCAGTAGGAGAAGGCACACCCTCACATACATGGACATGCACCGGCTCAAGTGGGTCGTTTTCATTTACCCAGAAATATATAACATAAGATCCGATTTTAAAAACTCGAGGCATTGTCCATACCTCCTTCAAATCCTCCTTCACGGGCAAGTTGCATAATAATATGAGCAACAGAAGTCAGGTAATCCTGAAAATACTGGATTTCTTCTTCTGAAAATCCATCAACATTTTCCCATCTATATTCCGGCAGCCAGCAGGATGCGGAATGAAAACCTCCATATACAGGTTTTTCAATTCGAACTTCCACCTGTTCCTTACCATCCTTTAAAAGAGATTCTGAATGAACAATTTCTGTATTATCATTAAGAGTTAAAAATGGATACATCATGTTTTATTCCTCCTTTCCTAAGCCCAGTTCTTTCAAAACATCATCATGAGAGAATACGGGTTGAAAATCAGGATCCCCGGCGAAATACGCTTTTAAAGCGGAAAGTTCTTCGGGATCCGGGGTAACTTCAGGGACAGAAATAATATTAGTTTGACTTAATTCTGACATATATATTCTCCTCTGAAAAAAGTGTCCAGAATTCTGGACGATTCCTCCGAACATGACGAATTATGTCGAAAAAGCACGTATTATAGGTAAAGAAGCAGTTGAGTACAGTATATCGTACTCAATTTCCTTGCAAAGAACGTAAGTTTGATGTATATTAAAAACAAACAAACGTTCTATAAACGCGGAACGGAGGGATACATATGGATTATAAAGAAAAAATCAAAGAACTTCTTGAGAAGATATCAGATGAAGAAATTCTCTCGTTCATCTATAAAATCATCAAGAATCTATTAGACTGAGGAACCCTCCCTCAGTCTTTTTCTTTTGCAATTTCTTCTGCAATCTTTTCTAATACTGCCCACTCACTTTCATCCAATCTTGAAAGGGCAAGTATCAGTCTTTCCTTAAATGAATTTTTCTGACCCTTGAACAGATCACTGGTAAGTTTTGCAATCTCGTCCTGACGGTCAAGTGGTTGATCTGGATCACCGGTTCCATCGACCAGCCATTCTTTTCTTATATGATACTTTTCACAAATATCATTTATTAAAAGTTCGCTGGGATTTCCAGTTTTTACCAGTTTTGAAATGTATTGTTGCGAAACATTCAGTGATTCACCGAAAGCTGTTTTGGTTTTACCAGAACGTTCCAATACCATTCCAATACGATCGTTAATAGTTTGCATCACGTCCTCCTTTCTTTTTAAAGAAAGTATAGTCCACTATGAAACATAAGTCAATAGAAAAATACAACTAAGTTGTGAAAAAATAATTGACAATACAACAGAATGGTGATAATATACAACTGAGGCGTAACAAAGCACAACGGAAAAGCCAGAAAGGAGTGGGAACCATGACGAAAAGAGAAAGCGAAATCTTAACACGCCTTGCCCAGATCATCCCCAAACTTCCTGAGAATAAACAGGAACGGATTCTCGGAGTAGCGGAAGGAATGAGTGCAATGAAAGAAGAGCTTGAGGCCCGTAAGGCCGGATAGGAGGTAAGATGGAAAAACTACTGGTGTTTTTGCTTTTATCAAAAAGAAAAGAATACTCTAACATAGTCCGGTTCAAAGGAAAACATTACAGAATAATGATTGAAGAATTTGTTCCGGCATCAAAATGGGTCAATGAGATGGAAAAGACCCTGCGAAACGCAGAGTCTTAAATCAAATAGGAATATCCTTGAGGCGAGGTGAGGAAGCTTCCATTTTCTTAATGATGTTTTTATAAAGCTTTATGTCGGATTTAACTAGGGAAACGGCTTCTATAGCTTCCAGTTTTTTTAGTTCTTTTTTAAGAGTTCCATAAAGAAAAACTAACTCAGCATTGGATAATTCTAAATTCATAATCATACTCCTTTCGTATAAACTCGGCATGGCAGTGCCTGTAAGAAAAGAATAGGAGAGAAACAGTAGAAAGTCAATATTTATGTCAGATCAGGAGGTGAGCTGAGATGGTAATAGAAAAAGTCGATAAAACAATCGAAACTTTATGCGAGAGGATTCAGAAAGAAGCTGAAACTTCAATGTACATTGAAACCGTACCAGACATGGTAAAAGCCCTGACAGAGCTGATATCTGCCAGGGAAAAACTCAATAGAGAGTTTTAAGCAAGAAATTTCTCGCCAGCATGATAGGAGGTGAACTGAAATGGTAGAACCATACAAACCATTGTATACCGCAAAGCAGGTATCTCAGATACTACTGATCAGCGTAGCGACAGTATATGAACTTATGAACCAGGGAGAACTTCCGTATCTGATTCTCGGAAAAGGAAAAGGAAGCAGAAAAGTCCGCGGAAGTGATCTTGAGAGATTTATTGAGAGCCAGAAGCCGGCGGAAGTGGAGAAAGTATGAAACGAGATGCGATCATATCCCTTTTTATAGCTATCCCGATAGCAAATCTTCCATTCTGGAACTGGGACCGCCCGTCAGACATGATCCTGATGGCCGGAGTGTTCTGGATGGTAGCGTTTTACTTCGTGGTCGGGACGGGGTATCAGAAACGATAATTGAAAAGGGTCCCGGGAGCTGCAACTCCGACGGGACCCGATGGACGTAGTATTCCGCGAATATTACGTCCTCATTATACAAAAATGCAGGAGGAAAATCAATGTTTGAAAACGAAATGAAAGAAATTCTTGATCTGGTGCTTGAGATCAGCACTAAAACAGATGCCAGTGTGTCATACAACTATGACAGTGAAAACAAAACTCTTGGTGTCCTGGCAGAGGGAAAGCTGTTTACTGTGTCAAACGGTAAGTTCCTGGTAGACGAGGCGGACGAATGCAAACGCTATCTTGTCAAACTGGGCGGTGCAAGTTTTAGAAGGAGCTGTCTGCGAGCACTGAAACAGCTGCATAGCTCGGAGATTGCAGAATGTATCAATGATCTTCTCCAGGAGCTTCAGAAGAGAGATGATCCGATTCTTGATCATGAGAACCCAGAAATGGCATTAAATCGGATCGAGTATCATGCTGCAGGGGGATGGCTTTCCGGAGGAAGAACAACTCCAGCTGTAGGCGATGGATCAGATAACCTGTATTGCTTTTTTGAGGAGGTACCGGAATGAATATTTATCAGAAAATGCTCGAAGTCATGAAAGGTGTCACATACCTTTCCAAAGATGACAAGGTGGAGTTTAAGACTACAAAGTATAAAGCTATATCTGAAGAGAAGGTAACTTCTACGGTGAGAGCGAAGCTGATCGAGCAGGGCCTTGTGATCTTCCCGATCGCCCAGGAACATAAGAGAGAAGGGACACTTTCTACAGTAGATGTCACGTACCGGATCGTAAACACAGAAAATCCGGATGAATACATAGATGTTGTTTCCTCCGGATCTGGTGTAGATACACAGGATAAAGGCGTAGGAAAGGCTATGACATACGCATACAAATACATGCTTCTCAGGACCTTTGCCATTCCTACTGGAGAAGATCCGGACAAGATCTCCAGTGCACAGCTGGATGAGGAAGAGAAGGCGAAGAAAGAAGCTGAGGAAACAGAAGCAAAGAAGATCACATCTGTGGATATTTCTTCTATGCGCCGTTATTTCAAGAAACATAATATCAGTGAAGAAAAGGTTCTGAAAGCTTATAAAGTTGGCAAAGCGGAAGACCTGAGCTTCGGCCAGTTCAGAGCAATTCTTGCAGAAAAGAATCTTGAATACTTCAAACAGAACTGTGGGGCATAGGAATGGAATTTAAGGGAAAGATTTCTTCAATGTTCCGGGATATTGTAACCGGAAAATGGAACCTTTCATTTTCTACGGACCAGAACATTGCAGAGGCAGCACAGATCTTCTCCGGTAAGGACATAGATGTAAAGCTGAAACAGCACAGGGAAAAGCGTTCCCTGGACGCAAATGCCTATTACTGGTGCCTCCTGACCAAGCTGGCAAAGATTCATGGCTGGAGCAATGCAGAAGCCCACAACCGGATGTTACGGGATTACGGGCAGTATGAACGGGTGGAGGGGCAGCTGATCGCTGTTCCCCTTCCGGACACAGATCAGACAGAAAGAGAAGTCCTGAGCAAGATGGAGTACCACCTGGCGTTGTCTCCAAAGGTTACGATTATGAAAGGTGAGACAAAGCGTGTGTATCTTCTTCTGAGAAGTTCCAGTACTTACAACACAGAAGAAATGACCAGACTGATCAGCGGGCTGATCGAGGAATGCAGATATTCCGGGATCCCGGATAGTGAGATCATGACGCCATTTGAGAAGCAGAAACTATATGAGCAATACGGAATAGGAGAGAAGCATGAACAGTAGAAACACTGTCTCTTATACACATCCT
>CAVEKJ010000150.1:0-5459 GCA_963616205.1 Prevotella sp. | reverse complement strand
GCAAAGTGTGCCATACGGTAAATAAAAGCGGGGGTGGACATGCAGCGGCAGATGCAGGCAGAAATAACAGGCTGAGAAGAATAACCGGAAAATCAGGACAGGCGTTGCCACCAATAAAAAGAATTGCAGGAAACAAATACCGGGACAGAAGACTGCTCAGAAAGATACCGGAAACAATGGCAAGCGCAGATGGCCAGAACAGAAATGTCTGTCATGTGCATCGAAGCTATTGCAGAGATGTAGGCATTTACAAAGCAGAAAAAATGCAGGGTCCGGGAGTATCCGGATCCTGCAGCATTGGATAGGTGGATATGCGCGAGCATTTATTAGCAGAGAAGAAGGCTGGGATTTATAGCACTCCCAGAAATTACGGCATCAAGTTCAGTTGTGCAGAATATGAACTGCTATAGATTTTTATTTTCGAAAATGCACCGTGATCGAACAGATCTCGCTGTCTGTGGCAGTACGCATATTCGGGCCCCATATGCCTGCGCCGGAGGTAACGATGTTGTGCATAGTTCCTTTTTTCAGGTAACCGCAGGAATTTTCCCAGACCAGGCCGGTGATGATGTTCAGAGGGAACAGCTGGCCGTCATGAGTATGACCGCAGAGATCAAGGTCAGCGCCTGAGGCTGCCACTTCATCCAGTTGACCGGGCTGGTGATCCATAAAAATAATGGGGAGTGTTTTGGCAAGGGAGGCTGTAAGCTGGTCAGGTTCCTTTCGGGTGTCGGACATTTTGCGGCAGCGGGAAGGATCTTTGCGGCCGACCAGATAAAAACGGTCATCAATGAGAACGGTTTCGTCATTGAGAAGCCGGATGTTGGCGGATTTCAGAAAATCCCACATTCTGGGATCGTCATAATCTTTTTTTGCATTGCGGAAAGTAAAACCGGCCAGAATCGGTTCGCTGAGATCATGGTTGCCCCAGCAGGCATAAACTCCGTATCTGGATTTCAGCGAACGAAGGATGGCCGCTGTTTTTTCCGGATTTTTGATCCCTTCGTATTCATTATCAAAAATATCACCGGCAATGCAGATCAGATCCGGATTTTCGGCGTTGATCTTTTTTACAAGAAGTTCGGCATGTTTTTCCCCGATGCTGTAGCCGAAATGAATATCTGCAAGCAGGGCGATCTTCAGGGAATCCATTCCCTTCACCTGTTTGTCTACATTCACATCATAAGTTTTTGTCTTAATATTCCACTGGTTAAAAATTCCATAGAGACTGATGCCAATGATCAGAAGTGTGCAGATGCCGCCGGTGACTACGAATGCTTTCCGGGTATACAGCCAGGCCGGATGGAGCGTATGTTTCAGGATCAGTCTGCAAAGATCTGTAGTTACGATCACGATCAGGATGTAGAGAAACGTTCCCTGAAAATAATTGGCTGTATTTTTCAGAAAGCGGTGAAGTGCGGACGGCTTTCGGATCAGAAAGGAAGTCAGCAGTGACGACGCCAGAAAAATATAGACACCCACAAAACACATCCGGAACGCAAAGGTCTGGAAAAAATGAGTGCAGGCACCCATCCACAGGATCATCCAGCGGACGATATAAATATTGATCAGAATATAGAGTGGTGCGAGAAAGATGGCAAGCATGATATAAGATACCTCCATTTTTGAAAATCAAGTGAATATTGCAATCCAACAGAGAACTTACCAGATTTGTAAATGTTGAGTGAAATATAAATTAGACATTTAACTGAATCAAGAAAGATCCCTGCGTCAATTAAGAGTATCTGTTTGACTCGAATCAAGTAAACACTATGTCTGGTGAGAGCATATTTCTTTGAATTGGTATAGAGTATACAGCAAATAATAATTTTTTGCAAAAGAACATATATTAGGAAAAAGACCGTTTATGGTGTTTTTATGAAAAAATATGCGCTTCTTCGATATTGTCTGGTATTTTTGGCAATTGTTCTTCCTTATTTTACGGCGGCAGCTTTTAACGGGGCGGAGATGGTTATGGCAGAGAGGTCGCCGGATCTGGAAGAATATCTTCCTGTCATTGTTTCTTCGCAGATTTCGGAGGATATGGAGAAAGAAACCATAAAAGCGCAGACCGTGATCGCGCGGTCGAATATTCAGAGGCAGATCAGGGAGGGGAAAAATCTCGCAGAGATCCTGATGGAAAACGGAGACACTGGAGAAGCCTGGAGATATTTTTTTTCAGGAAAAGAGCAAGCCTATGAACTGGCAGCTAAAGAAACGGCAGGTCAGGTGCTGACATATGAAGGGGAGGTGAAGCTGACGCCCTGGCATAAGATCAGTGGGGGGAAAACGCGCAGCGGGGCGGAGGTTTTTGGGGATGAGGCGTATACATATCTGAAATCTGTGGACAGCAGCGGGGACAAAAAATCTCCGGATTATATGAAAGTTGTGGAAATTCCGGCGGGGCAGATTTCCGGGGAGCTGAAAATAAAAAAACGGGACAGCGCAGGTTATGTGACGGAGCTTATGGCTGGGGAAACACTTCTGGAGGGAGAAAGTTTTGCGGCGGGAATGGGGCTGGATTCGGCGAATTTCAGTCTGCAGAAAAAGGATGATACTTATTATCTGCGGGTGCGGGGCAGCGGCCACGGTGTGGGCTTTTCCCAGTTTGGCGGAAATGAGATGGCGAAAAAGGGAAAAAGCGCAGAGGAAATTTTGAAAAAGTATTTTCCGGAGATGGAGCTGCAAACTGAAAATGCAGAGAAGTAAAAAAAGAGTCAAAAGGATATTTATAACCTCGCATGGTAGCTTTTGGATTCGATTAAGCAGCGAAAGAAATGCATTATTTGAGAGAAAATTAATTAAAAACTGAATAGACAGCCATATTCTGGACACCCTATAGATACAGAAATGGTGACTGGAAACGGTAGCAGAGTGGAATAAAGATAACCGCTTTACTGTTTTTCCGTTGCCGAAAATGAACATATCAGACAGAGGTGGAAAGAATATGAAAAGTAAAATCGTGAGAGGTATTATCAACGGCGGAGTTCTGGCAGCAGTGGCGGCACTTGGGATTACCGTTTATCAGCTGGGAACAAAACCTATCGTAGAAAATTCCCAGGAAGAAAATTCCGTACAGATGGAAGAGACCGGGCTGGAAGAAGAGCTTTCAGAGGGGGAAAATGCGGAGGATGCGGCAGTTACCGGAAATGGATGGGAAGATGCTGCGCAGGATGATTTTTCCGATGATGGAGTGACCGGGGATGAAACAGGCCTGGCGGGGACTACGGAAAATGGGGCAGATACAGCCGGGGCCGGAAGCAGCCAGGAGACTGCGGGAACGGGCAGCAGTGTAGCTGATAATGGAGGAATGGCTGGTGATGTGGCAGCGGGAAATAGTGGAAGCGTTGCGGATGCTAAGAGCGCATCTGCGGCGGGAGCAGAAAGTACTGGCAGCAGTACAGCTGGTGCAGTGACCGGAAATACAGCGGATAACATCAACGCTGGGAACGCAGCCACTGGTGGTATGACAGCCAATGGTGATGCAGGAACTTCCACAGATACAGCCGAAACTTCTGCAGCCGGAATTGCAGCCCAGAGTTTGAATTTCACAGAGGATTCCATTATGGAATGGCCGGTGAGAGGAACTGTTCTTGTGGATTACAATATGAATGAAACGGTATATTATCCGACGCTGGATCAGTATCGGGTCAGCCCGGCTGTTTCCCTGCAGGCAGTGGAAGATGCGCCGGTGTATGCGGCAGCTGACGGTCAGGTGCTTTCGATCATCCAGGATGCCTGCACAGGAACCACTGTGACCATGGAGCTTGGAAATGGCTATCAGGCGGTGTATGGACAGCTGAAGGATCTTACTGTGGCAGAGGGAGACACTGTGAAGGAAGGTGACGTGATCGGAAGTATCAGCACACCGACCAAATACTATTCTGTCGAAGGTCCCAACCTTTATTTTGCAATGAAAAAAGATGGCGTGCCGGTGGACCCGTTTGAGTATCTGGAGTGATGTTGGAAAGTCGAAAGACCAGATGTGGCCGTGGAATAAGAATGGCCGTTTTATAGTGATAAGTGATAGATGAAGATAAGCGATATGGGATGCAAGTCAGATGCATCCCGTACATAATAAAAAATGGAACAATTATTTGGCATAGAACGATATAGCGAATGCAGAATGCGAATGTCCGATTGACCCAGGTCAGGAGATTATTCTACGAGAAAATTTCCATTTACATAGGAAAAGCATCTTTTTTACAAGAAAGAAACCGTGTATAATCTATCTATAAACATCGAAATATCTGTAAAACGACGGAAAATGACAGACTTAACAGGACAGAAGAAGAGGTACATAGATTATGAATATTAATGAAATTGCCAGACTTGCCGGAGTTTCCAGGGCTACGGTATCCAGATATCTGAACAACGGATATGTAAGCAGTGAAAAAAAAGAAGTCATCCGTAAAGTGATCGAGGAGACGGGGTATCAGCCGTCTTCCCAGGCGCAGACACTGCGAACGAAGAAAACAAGTCTGATCGGTGTCATCCTTCCAAAGATCAATTCGGATACCATAAGCCGTGAGGTTGCGGGGATCAGCGATGTCCTCACACGGAGAGGTTACCAGCTGATCCTTGCCAATACCAATAATGATGTGGAGGAAGAGCTGAAATATCTTTCCCTGTTTAAAGAGCGCCAGGTGGACGGAGTGGTTTTTATCGCGACCATGTTTACCAGGAAGCATAAGCAGATGCTGAAGGATTATAAGGTGCCCATCGTGCTTCTGGGACAGCATCTGGACGGGTATCCCTGCATTTATCAGGACGATCATAAGGCGGCTTTTATGGTGACAGAGAAACTCGCCAAGAAGGGGAAAAAGTTCGCATACATCGGTGTTACGGATAAGGATGAGGCAGTTGGTGCCCGCCGTAAAAAAGGTTTTCTGGATGCTCTTCATAAAGAAAAACTTGAAGTTATGCCGGAGAATATGAAGGTTGGAAGCTTTACCATGGATTCCGGGTATGAGATGGCCAGGGAGATTTTTGAGGAAGATCCTTCTATTGATTCGCTGGTATGCGCCACAGATACCATGGCAGTTGGGGCTATGACCTATCTGAAGGAAATCGGGCTTCGCATTCCTGAGGATGTGCAGATCGCGGGAATCGGTGACGGAGTTCCGGGCAAGATCGTGGAACCGAAGCTGACGACCGTACATTTTTACTACAAGACCAGCGGAATGGAGGCAGCAGCCATGCTGGCGGATCTCATTGAGAACGATACCGGAATCAGTAAGGAGATCAAAATGGGATGTGAGCTTGTGGAACGGGAATCTCACAGGTAACAGGAAAATATCCCTGCGGACAGTGGAGAAAATCATAAATTATTGTGGAACAGGAGCAGATCTTTTGCGGGAAAAAGACCTGCTTCTTTTTTTTTGAGAGTTTGAATTAATGAGACAAAAATACAGAAAAACGCCAGATTTTTGCTGTGATGTCCTGAACGGTTTTTCTGC
>CAVEKJ010000149.1:0-5465 GCA_963616205.1 Prevotella sp. | reverse complement strand
TGCCATTTCCATTTCCTCCTTAACCCAGAATCTCATCTACAGATTTTCCGCGGAGCTTAGCAACCTCTTCCGGAGTCTTTAACTGGCTCAGGCCTGCGATTGTTGCCAGAACTACGTTCTGTTTATTTCTGGAACCCATACATTTTGTACGGATGTTTTTGATACCAGCAAGCTCGATTACGGCACGTGCCGGGCCACCGGCGATAACTCCAGTACCTTCCGGAGCTCTCTTCAGAAGCATCTCAGCGCTTCCGAATTTTCCGATGAAGTCATGTGTAATGGAATTGTTCTCGTCTCTTGCAACAGTAACAAGTTTCTTCATAGCGTCCTCTTTACCTTTGCGGATCGCCTCCGGAATTTCTGCTGCTTTTCCTAAACCTGCACCAACGTGTCCATTGCCGTCACCTACAACAACTAAAGCTGTGAAACGGAAGTTACGACCACCTTTAACAACCTTGGTAACACGCTTGATTGATACTACTTTATCTTCTAACTCTAACTGACTAGCATCAATAAGATTACGTTTCATGTGTTCTTTTCCTCCTCTTAGAATTTCAGTCCAGCTTCTCTTGCTGCATCTGCCAGTGCTTTAACTTTTCCGTGGTAGATATATCCACCTCTGTCGAAAACAACGCTCTCGATACCAGCCTCAACAGCTTTTTTACCGATCACTGTTCCGACTTTTGCTGCAGCCTGTACATCGTCAGTGTTCTCAAGCTCTGCTTTTACGTCCTTCTGGAGAGTAGAAGCGGATACTAAAGTTTTACCAACTGTGTCATCAATAATCTGTGCATAGATATGCTTGTTGGAACGAAATACTGCCAGACGAGGAGTAGTTGCAGTTCCGTTTAAATGATGACGTAATCTTCTATGCTTCTTTTCGCGAATTTCGCTTCTGGATGCTTTGTTAATCATATTCTCACTCTCCTTAATTATTTCTTACCGGTCTTACCGACTTTACGTCTGATAACTTCGTCAACGTACTTGATTCCCTTGCCCTTGTATGGCTCAGGTCTTCTCTTGTCTCTGATCTCAGCTGCGTACTGGCCAACTTTTTCTTTGCTGATACCAGATACGATGATCTTGTTTCCATCGACTGTGGACTCAAGACCTTCTGGATCTTCCATCTCTACCGGGTGAGAATATCCGAGGTTAAGTACAAGTTTCTTGCCCTGCTTAGCAGCTCTGTAACCAACACCGTTAACCTCAAGCTCTTTTTTGTATCCTTCGCTTACACCAACAACCATGTTGTGAATAAGGCTTCTTGTTAAGCCGTGAAGGGATTTGATTCTCTTTAAGTCGTTCGGTCTTGTTACTACTACATGACCGTCTTCAACTTTGATCTCTAACTCTGTCGGGAGTGCTCTCTCAAGTGTTCCCTTAGGTCCTTTTACTGTTACAACGTTTCCATCTGCGACTGTAACCTCAACGCCAGCTGGAATTGCAACCGGAAGTCTTCCGATTCGTGACATAAATTTGTCCTCCTTACTTAGATTGTCGGAGAGGGCTTTTATGCCCCCTCTGTTTTCAGTTTAAAAGCTATATGACTGCTTCGCCTGGACTACCAAACGAATGCAAGTACCTCGCCACCAACCTGAAGCTTACGAGCCTCTTTGTCAGTGATAACACCTCTGTTTGTGGAAAGGATTGCGATACCAAGTCCGCCAAGAACCTTCGGAAGCTCATCCTTGCCTGCGTATACACGAAGACCTGGTTTGGAGATTCTCTTAAGTCCTGTGATGATCTTCTGGTTTTTGTCCTCACCGTATTTCAGTGTGATGTGAAGAGTTTTAACAACTCCGTCCTCTACGAGATCATATTTTGCGATGTATCCCTCATCTACAAGGATGTTTGCGATAGCAATTTTCATCTTGGATGCCGGTACGTCTACAGTGTCATGTTTTGCAGTGTTTGCGTTACGGATTCTTGTAAGCATATCTGCGATCGGATCGCTCATTGTCATGTAAGTTTCCTCCTCTTTCTTCAGACTTTACATGTCGTGTGAATAATATTTATATCTAAAAAGTTACTATCGACCTACCAGGACGCCTTTTTAACACCCGGAATCTGACCTTTGTATGCCAGCTCACGGAAGCAGATTCTGCAAATTCCGTATTTTCTCAGGTATGCATGTGGACGGCCACAGATTCTGCAGCGAGTATACTCTCTTGTGGAGAATTTAGCTTTACGCTGCTGTTTAATTTTCATTGCTGTCTTAGCCATGAATCTTTTCCTCCTATTTAGCAAATGGCATGTTGAATAATGTCAGTAATTCGCGTGCCTCTTCATCTGTTTTAGCAGTTGTAACGAAGATAACGTCCATTCCTCTTACTTTATCAACCTTATCGTACTCAACCTCTGGGAAGATCAGCTGCTCTTTGATACCAAGAGCGTAGTTTCCTCTGCCGTCGAATGCGTTCGGGTTAACACCACGGAAGTCACGTACACGTGGAAGAGCAAGGTTGATAAGACGATCAGCGAACTCATACATCTTCTCGCCTCTTAAGGTAACTTTACATCCGATCGGCATACCCTCTCTGATTTTGAAGTTAGCGACAGATTTCTTTGCTTTTGTAGCGATTGCTTTCTGTCCTGTAACAAGTTCCATATCTGCGATTGCAGCGTCAAGAAGTTTAGCGTTCTCTTTTGCCTCGCCAACACCCATGTTAACAACGATTTTCTCGAGTTTTGGCACTTCCATTACGTTTTTGTATCCGAATTTCTTGGTCATGGCATCCATGATCTCGTTCTTGTAAAGATCTTTTAATCTACTCACCTTTATATGCCTCCTCTCTTAATTAATCGATTGTCTTTCCTGTTGCTTTGGCAACACGAACTTTTTTGTCTCCATCCATCTTGAATCCAACTCTTGTAGCTTTTCCGTCTACAACGAGCATTACGTTGGAGATGTGAAGCGGAGCTTCTTTTGTCACGATTCCACCGTTCTGATTAGCTGCGGACGGTTTAGCGTGCTTTGTAACCATGTTTACGTTCTCAACAACTACTGTGTTGTCTTTTACGTTAACTGCAAGAACTTTTCCGTCCTTACCTTTATCTTTTCCAGCGATAACTTTTACAGTATCACCTTTTTTAATTTTCATAGCTGACATTCGGCACCCTCCTATAATACTTCCGGAGCTAAGGAAACGATCTTCATGAATTTCTTCTCACGAAGCTCTCTGGCAACTGGTCCAAAGATACGTGTTCCTCTCGGAGTTAAGTCATCCTTGATAATTACGGCAGCATTTTCATCGAAACGGATGTAAGATCCGTCTTTACGACGAGCGCCTTTTTTAGTTCTAACAACTACAGCTTTAACAACGTCACCTTTTTTAACAACGCCGCCTGGTGTTGCATCTTTAACCGTAGCAACGATTGTGTCACCGATGTTTGCATATCTTCTTGTAGAGCCGCCCATAACACGAATACAAAGGATTTCTTTTGCACCAGTGTTGTCGGCAACTTTCAGTCTAGTTTCCTGCTGAATCATACTGGTTTCCTCCTTATTTAGCTTTCTCTACGATCTCAACCAGTCTCCATCTCTTGTCCTTGGACAGCGGTCTGGTCTCCATTACCTTAACGGTATCTCCGATGTTGCACTCATTGTTCTCATCATGAGCTTTTAATTTATATGTTCTCTTCACGATTTTTTTGTAAAGAGGATGTTTTACATGGTCTTCAATTGCAACTACGATGGTCTTGTCCATTTTGTCGCTGACAACCTTACCCACGCGGGTTTTTCTCAGATTTCTTTCCACGATCTATGTCCTCCTGTCCTATTTGGAAGCGTTTGCCTGCTCAGTGATTACTGTCTGGATTCTGGCAATATTTTTACGAACCTCTTTGATTCGTCCTGTATTGTCTAACTGGTTTGTTGCATTCTGAAATCTCAGATTGAAAAGCTCTTTTTTAGCAGCTACTAATTCTTCATTCAGTTCTGCAACTGACTTTGCTTTTAAATCTTCAACGAACTTATTAATTTTCACTGTTATCACCGCCTTCTAAGTCTGCACGAGAAACTATTTTACATTTACATGGTAACTTGTGCATTGCAAGACGTAATGCTTCACGGGCAACCTCTTCGGACACGCCTGCAATCTCAAACATAACACGACCTGGTTTAACTACTGCTACCCAGTACTCCAGAGCGCCTTTTCCGGAACCCATTCGAGTCTCAGCTGGTTTCGCTGTTACCGGTTTATCCGGGAAAATCTTAATCCAAACTTTACCGCCACGTTTGATGTAACGGGTCATAGCAACACGGGCTGCCTCGATCTGATTAGATCTGATCCAGCACGGCTCTGTAGCAACAAGACCGAAATCACCATAGTTGATAGCATTGCCTCTCAGGGCTTTTCCTCTCATGGAGCCACGGAATTGTTTACGACGTTTTACTCTTTTTGGCATTAACATTATTTATCGCTCCCTTCCTTAGTTCCTTTTGTCGGAAGAATCTCACCATTGTAGATCCATGCCTTAACACCAACTTTTCCGTATGTGGTGTCTGCTTCCGCAAAGCCATAATCGATATCTGCACGAAGTGTCTGAAGCGGGATTGTTCCCTCGCTGTAGAACTCTGTACGAGCCATATCAGCTCCACCGAGACGTCCGGATACGGAAGTCTTGATTCCCTTAGCGCCAGCCTTCATTGTTCTCTGCATTGTGGACTTCATAGCACGTCTGAAAGAAATACGGTTCTCAAGCTGAAGAGCAATGTTCTCAGCAACGAGCTGTGCATCTTTGTCCGGTCTCTTTACTTCTTTGATGTCAACGATAAGCTTCTTATCTGTGTATTTCTGAAGCTCAGCTTTAACTTTCTCGATCTCTGCTCCGCCTTTACCGATTACGATACCAGGTTTTGCTGTGTAGATGATGATCTTAACTCTGTCAGATGCTCTCTCGATCTCGATCTTGGAAACACCTGCGCTGTATAATTTCTTTTTAAGGAATGTTCTGATGTTGTAGTCTTCTACCAGGTAGTCAGCAAATTTATCTTCTGCATACCATCTGGAATCCCAATCCTTGATAACTCCGACTCTAAGGCCATGCGGATTAACTTTCTGTCCCATGCTTTTCCTCCTTACCTTTCATCAAGCACAACAGTGATATGGCTTGTTCTCTTCTCGATTCTGTAAGCTCTACCCTGTGCTCTCGGCTGAATTCTCTTCATTGTAGGTCCCTTATCTGCATAGCATGCTGCAACATAAAGGTTGTCTGCGTTCATTCCGTTGTTGTTCTCAGCGTTTGCTACTGCTGACTCAAGCAGTTTTTTGATCACGCTGGAAGCGTATCTCGGATTGTATGTCAGGATACCAAGTGCTGTCTGTACATCTTTGCCACGGATTGCGTCTAATACGTAGCAGGCTTTCTGAACAGAAATTCTTGCATAAGATAACTTTGCAGACGGCCTTGTCTCTCTATTATTCTCATTTCTGGCTCTCTTTATCTGGCTTCTATGTCCTTTT
>CAVEKJ010000148.1:0-5466 GCA_963616205.1 Prevotella sp. | reverse complement strand
GAACTTTAATTTGCATAGATTCAGTCATCTTCGTCTGAATCTTTACAATGATCGTTACTGTTCACTCTGTGACCAGGGAACAGTAACTGATCATTCAGTTATTTCACCCTGTCTCAGGCCTCTTTTCCACGGTTCATCTTGACGAACAGTGCAAGAAGGATTCCAATGAATGTCACTGCCATGTTAAGAAGCAGGATCATTCTCGGAGCACTGGTTCCGGCAGTTTTTGTGATATAACCTGCCAGTGTCAGGATCGTATAGTTTGCAACACTGGATGCGATCATAACCATGGATGTTGCAGTTCCCTTGTTCTCCGGGAAGAACTCAGCGGTTGTGGAAACAGCCAGCTGAAGCACACCGCCTGCGCCTGCAAAACCGATGACAAATCCACCAACGAGGCAGATGGTCGGGTTCTGGATAAAGTAGCACAGTCCCAGCATGATAAAGGAGATCAGCGGGTAGATGATCAGGATGTTGATCTCTTTCAGTCCTTTTTTGATAAATACGGAGGAACACAGGATCGCTGCAAAAGTTCCTACCGCGTAGAAGGACTGGATCTTGGACGGATCACTTAAATCATAAAGTTTTCCAAGCTCCTGGTTGCAGTTCAGCCACAGCATGAATGTGGAAGAACTTGTAAATCCGATGAGGATCGCTGCAAGAGCTGCAGGAGTGATCTTTAATTTTGTTTTCTCTTTCTTTGCTGCGCCTGCTGTTGCATTTCTCTCAGGGAATGGCAGGAACAGGATCAGGATTCCATCGATAAAGATCGCAGCACCTGCAACGATAAAGATGGTTCTGTAAGACATATTTGCCGCTGCTACGAATCCGATCAAGAAAGGAAGCAGGAACTGGCTGATACACATGGAGAATTTTGTAAACAGGTTCGCTACAGAAGGATTGTTTACATAGATCTCCATACATGTAGGGCTTACGCAGGTATCCAGGAAGGAGTTTGCGATACCACCTACAATGGCAAAGGCATAGGCAACTCCCATAGACGGAGCAAATGCGATTCCCATAAAATATGCTGCATAGCAGATCACGCCGATAATTCCGCTTAATCTGCGTCCGAATTTGTCGGACAGGGGACCGGAAAACGGAAGTGAGATCAGTCTTCCAAGTCCAAGTGCAGCAATTACAGATACTACCATGCTGACATCCATAGTTCCATCACTTAAAGTCTTCGCTCCCCAGTGAGCCGCAAGCTCCGGCTTGTACTGGCCCATGATGGAAGCTCCGATTCCGTGGATGAAGTATGTAAAATACAATGCGATAGAAGTAATCACTAAGTTTTTCTTACCTGTCTGGCTCATGATTCTTATTTCCCTTCGTTCTCAGCCTGGAATTTCTGGTACTCATCTGTCGGCATCTCAAGTCCTGTGTACAGTTTATAGGACTCAGCACCCTGCCACAGAAGCATTCCTTTTCCACCTACTGCAAGTTTTACACCTGCCTCTTTTGCTTCTTTTACCATTCTTGTTTCTGCAGGATTGTATACGCAGTCAGCAACAACAAGCTCTTTATGGAACATGGATTTGTCAACCAGTGTAAGGTCGTCATGAGGTTTCATACCTGCAAGTGTTCCGTTTGCAAGGATATCTGCGTTTGCGATTTCCTCTCTCAGTTTGTCCTGATCGTCAAGGCAGTATACAGTTACTTTGCAGTCCGGTACTTCTTTTGCAAGTTTCTCAGCTGTTCCTTTCGCTCTTTCAAGGAATGGATCATTTGGGTTGAAGATTGCGATGGATGCTGCTCCGTCAAGGGCACACTGTACAGTAAGAGCGGTTGCTGCTCCGCCTGCTCCTAAGACTACCATCTTTTTACCTTTTACGTCAACACCGTGCTCTTTTAAGTTGCGGACAAAGCCGATACCATCTGTGATATGTCCGACAAGTTTTCCATCCTCATTTACAATAGTGTTTACGGCACCGATGATCTTTGCTGCCGGTGAAAGCTCATCTACGCACTGTGCTACTTTGTTCTTGCAAGGCATGGTTACATTGCAGCCTCTCATCTTGAACAGACGCATTGCATCAAGAGCTGCCGGAACCTGATCCTCTTTGATATCAAATGCCATGTAAGCATAGTCCAGGTTATGGTACTGGAAGCTGAAGTTGTACATAGCCGGTGATCCGGAATGTCCTACCGGGCTTCCGATCAGTGCAAGTAAACCGGTTGTTCCTTTAATTCTCTGTTCCATTTCTTTTTACCTCCTGCATTTTCCCATTGGCAGACACCCCAAAATCATTTTTCCAGATGTCTGCCAGAACGTCTTTTTAATTTTTATTCTGTCCAGTTTATTGGACAGTTATTTTTTTGGCATCAATACGGTCTAACGATTGGCAGATCAGATCTTGGAAGCTACGGCATAAGCCTCTTTTGTTGCATCCAGTGCACGTCTTGCACGGATGGCATCTCCGATCACGTGTGTCTCAGGTACAAGATCTTTGATCTTCTCTTCCAGTGGGTTGTAGTTGCGGAATCCCATGGAAAGGATAACAGAATCATATCCTCTTGTCTCGTGACGTACGCCGTCAGCTGTCTCGTATTCTACACCGTCTTCATAGAATTTGCATACTTTTGCTCCGGTGATCTCTTTGATTCCGTAGTCCTCGAAATCTTTCATCAGATATACTCTGTGCTCGTGGATCACGTCTGCACCTACGGTATCACGGAACTCGATGACCGTTACATCATGCTCCTGCTCGCCTAAAAATGCAGCTGTCTCGCATCCAACCATTCCGCCGCCGACAACGAGAACTTTTTTGCCTGCTGCTCTCTTGCCGTCCAGAAGGTCTGAACCGTGGATGATAGCCGGGTTGTCGATTCCCTCGATCGGAAGGATCAGAGTCTTGGAACCAGTTGCAATAATCACGCTGTCCGGTTTCTCCTCTTTGATCAGTTCCGGAGTTACCTCGCAGTTCATCACGATCTTAACGCCGTCTTTCTGGCAGCGATGGATGTAGCTGCGGATCATGTTTGTGATATCACCTTTTCCTGGCGGATATGCAGCAAGTCTCATGTTTCCACCGAGAACATCTCCTGCTTCGTAAAGTGTTACTTCATGGCCTCTTTCTTTTGCGATAAATGCTGCGGAAAGACCTGCAACACCACCACCGATTACCATAACTTTCTTCGGATTTTCAGCTTTCTCAAGCGGCTCTGCCTCATGGCCGAGGAATGGGTTTGTCAGACAGCATACCGGATTTCCTGCATACATGTTTGCAACGCACCCCTGAAGACAGGCGATACATGGAGTCATATCCTCCAGCCGCTCCTCAAATGCTTTCTTTGGCATAGCCGGGTCTGCAAGGCTCTGACGGCCAAATGCAACAAGGTCTGCTCTGCCTTCTTTTACCATAAGTTCTGCGAACTGTGGCTCTGTATAACGTCCTACTGTGATCACCGGAATGTTTACCGCACGTTTGATCTCCTCAACCTCTGATGCGGAGAATCCACCGTGGATAACTGTCGGTGCCCACATGAACTCATCTTTGATATGAACGGCACGGGATACATGGATGGCATCCAGTCCACAGCTTTCCAGGTATGCTGCGATTGCTGCACTGTCATGGATATCAAGTCCGCCCGGAACCTCGTCTGCACAGTTGATTCTTGCGAGGATCGCAATCTTGCCCTGTGTTGTTTTCTTGATTTCTTCAATGATCAGGCGGGAGAAACGCATACGGTTCTCAAAGCATCCGCCGAACTCGTCAACTCTCTTGTTTGTTCTTGGAGAGAGGAATGTGCTTACCAGATAGCCGTGTGCCATATGGATCTCAACCGCATCTGCTCCTGCTTCCATAGCTCTTCTTGCAGCTTCGCCGTAACCCTTGATCAGCTCGTAAACTTCCTCTGTTGTAAGCTGTTTCGGAATATCGCGTCCACATACAGACGGGATGCTGGTTGCTGCTGTGATCGGTGCTCCTGCATTCTTTGCATTTCCCTCAGGACCTGCGTTCTGAAGCTGGATGGAAACTTTAGCACCTTCCTCATGACATCCATCGATAACTTTGCGGAAGCTCTCGATTGTGGAGTCATCATAGAGACATGGTTTACGTGGGCCGCCTTTTGCGCCTTTGTGAACTACGGTAGCCTCAATTGTGATAAGGCCGAAACCACCTTTTGCTCTTTCCTTATAATATGCAGCGGACTGCTCGCTCATAGTTCCATCTGTGTTTGCAAAGTTATTTCCCATTGGCGGAACAACGAAACGGTTCTTTACTGTCATAGGGCCGATCTCGATCGGCTGAAACATCGCATTGAATTTCATGTGGGTTCTCCTTTCTACTACAGTACCTCTGGCCAAGCCTCTTCCAGTACTTTCTTTGTGTTCTCGTATGTATGTTTTGCAGCATACTCGATACCTTTTTCAAGGTTTGCATCACTGATAACCTCTACGCCGATGGCATTTGGTTTGATACCTTTTTCTCTGATCATTTTTACGAACGGGACAGTTGTTCCGATTCCTGTTCCAGGAGCAAGACGGTCATGCATGGACTCATCTCTTAAGATTGTTGTTGCATATGGTCTTTCCCATACATCGTTGATCTGGATGGATACGATCTTGTCTGCCGGGATTCCCTCAAGTACGGAAAGCTCGATGGGCTGATTTGCTCTTACCCAGTGCCATGTGTCAAGGATCAGTTTTGCGTTCTCGCAGTCAGCAGCTTTTACAACAGCCCAACCTTTTTTCACATCCGGGATTCCGCTGTATGGCATTGGCTCAACACCGATGATATATTTGCCTGCTCTGTGGCAGAGCTCACGGAGTTTCTGAGCTGTGTACTCTACGGAATAGTTCTCCATCAGTCCACAGTTGATCTGTTTTACGTTAAATAATTCACACATATGGAAGCAGAGCTGTTCTTTATATTTCTGCTCATAGGAACGATGCTCCTCTGCCCACTGTACGATGTACTCAACCTCTGTTACCTTCATGTCATATTTATCCAGGATTGCCAGGATATCCTTATCGAAAAGTCCCTCATTCAGTGCATCTACGTAGGTTTCCGCTCTCAGGCCGATTCCCTCATAGCCAGCCTCTTTGGCAGCTTTTACACGATCCTCAAATTTGCACTGATCTCCAAGTGTCCAGGAACTGATTGTGATTGGAAATTCTTTTGACATGCTAATTCCTCCTGAAAATATAAATAATTTTTTTTGTTTTTTTTAAATTATTTTGTATCTTTTTTCTATAAGCATTATATAACTTTGTTAAATACAAAACAAATTGATTGTACCAGGATAATTCATAGATTTTATCAATATATCGTGGTATACTATATACAGCATATCGAATTTAGCCGTACTGCCACCGTCACAGCAGCCGGCCAGGCACTTCCTTCTGATCACCTGTCTCTACCGGGAGCTGCCTGAAGCAGACATTCAGATAAACTTACGAAAGGAGCTTCGAAAATGAACCTGTACCATCTTCGATATTTCGTGACACTGGCGCATCTG
>CAVEKJ010000147.1:4332-5513 GCA_963616205.1 Prevotella sp. | reverse complement strand
GGTTCTTGCAACCCAGAGACCATCGGTTAATGTCATTACCGGACTGATCAAGGCGAACATGCCGTCAAGAATTGCGTTTTCCGTATCATCCGGTGTGGATTCCAGAACCATCCTGGATATGAACGGTGCGGAAAAACTTCTTGGAAAAGGCGATATGCTGTTCTATCCGCAGGGATATCAGAAGCCGGCCAGACTGCAGGGAGCTTTTGTGTCGGATGAGGAAGTCAGCGCAGTTGTGGAATATGTTTCTGACAAAAACCAGGGTGCCGTTTACGATACTGCCATTGAGAAGCAGGTCAATACAGCCAGCGCCCCGGGAGGCGCCGGAGGTGGCGACAGAGATGTCTATTTTACAGAAGCCGGTAAATTCATCATCGAGAAAGAAAAAGCCTCCATTGGTATGCTTCAGCGTATGTTCAAGATCGGGTTTAACCGTGCGGCAAGGATCATGGACCAGCTCTGTGATGCAGGGGTAGTAGGCCCGGAAGAAGGAACAAAACCCAGAAAAGTCCTGATGTCTGCAGAAGAATTTGAGAATTATCTGGAGGAGAACGGCGGATGAAAATAAGTGTCCTGACAGTAGGGAAGATCAAAGAAAAATATCTGAGGGATGCCATCGCAGAGTATTCCAAGCGCCTTGGACGTTACTGCAAACTGGAGATCATTGAGGTATCTGACGAGAAAACACCGGATAATGCCAGTGAGACAGTGGAGGATTCCATCCGGAACAAGGAGGGCGAGCGCCTTCTGAAATATATCCGGGATGATGCTTTTGTGATCACACTGGAGATCGCCGGAGAACAGCTTACTTCTGAGAATTTTGCACGAAAGATCAACGAACTGGGGATTCGGGGGACCAGCCATATCCAGTTTGTGATCGGAGGTTCTATCGGTCTCGGAAAAGAAGTATTGAAAAGATCCGATTATGCACTGAGCTTTTCTAAAATGACATTTCCGCATCAGCTGATGAGAGTGATCCTTCTGGAGCAGATCTATCGCAGTTACCGGATCATTAGCGGAGAACCCTATCATAAATAAGAGTACAGAACAGCCTTTCACAGTGATCTGTGGAAGGCTTTTTTACAGGAAATCTTACTGAAAAAGTAAAATTTTACAAAAAAGATTGACGAGGCTAACTTGGTATTGTATAACAAAGTTATAGGAAATTAACAATTACGACC
>CAVEKJ010000147.1:0-4322 GCA_963616205.1 Prevotella sp. | reverse complement strand
AAGGAGTTATCCGTATGAAAAATAGAAAACGAAGATCTGCGGCAGCGCTGGCTGCAGGAATGTCAGTATTTCTGGGAGCAGGGACGATTGTAAGTGCCGCAGGACAGACAGACAACAGCATCAGCAAGGAGGAAACCGTTTACGTTAATACAGAGGCAGACGGCAGCATAAAAGAGATCACAGTCTCTGAATGGCTGAAAAATGCAAAGAATGCGACCGGCTCCAAGCTGACCGATGTGTCTGACCTCAGTGAGATCAAAAACACAAAAGGGGACGAGGAATTTACTCAGGATGGAAAAACGCTTACCTGGGAGACAGACGGCAGAGATATCCATTATGAGGGAAAAACAGAAAAAGAGCTTCCGGTGACCGTGACTTTTACCTATGAGCTGGACGGGAAGAAGATCAAACCGGAAGACCTTGCCGGAAAGAATGGCCATCTGAAGATCCACGTTACCTATGAAAACCATGCAGTCAGAACAAAAAAGATCAGCGGAAAAAATGTGAAACTGTATTCGCCATTTATGATGATCACCGGTATGATCCTTTCCACAGATCATTTTTCCAATGTGACCGTAGAAAACGGGAAGGTAGTGGAAGACGATTCCAGGAATATCGTGATCGGTATGGCAATGCCAGGTCTGAAAGAAAGCCTGGATCTTTCCGAAGATATGGAAAAAGATATTTCCATACCGGAAGATTTTACCATGGAAGCAGATGTGACAGACTGTGAAATGAGCTCTTCTTTTACAGTTGTAATGACGGATGTGCTGGATGAAGTAGATCTGGATGATCTGGACAGCGTGGATGATCTGCAGGATTCTATCAAAAAAATGACAAAAGCAGCCTCCAAACTTATGAAAGGAACGAAATCCCTTTCCAAAGGCGTCAATACCCTGAATGAAAATTATAAAGAATTCGATGAGGGGATCGCGGCGTTAAGCACAGGAATCGGTTCGCTGGTATCCGGAGCGGAAAAGCTGGATAGTGGTACCGGAACTTTAAACAGCGGAGCTTCTGCTTTGAACAGCGGGGCAGCCCAGCTTGCCAGTGGAGTTTCTGCCTATACAGAAGGAACCGGAACTCTTGCGGAGGGGGTAAAACAATATACAGGTGGCGTTGATACGCTCAATGGCAGTATGGTTCAGATAAAGGATGGTGTGCAGTCTTACACAGATGGAGTAGATCAGTACGTTTCCGGCGGAAGTCAGCTCTCAGACGGGATCTCAGCTTATGTAAAAGGTGCTTCTACACTGACCGGCTATATGAAAAAATACATACAGGGCAGTTCCGCACTTTCCAGTGGCATGCTCCAGTATTTAGGAGGGATAAAAACATTGCTTTCCGGTATGGATACCATGATACCGGGAATAGATGGGCTGTTGAACGAAACAGAAAAAGCGATAAATGCCCTGCAGTCTCTGAGCAGTTCTGTAGACACCGATGCAACAGGCAGTCTTTCTGAAAGTACCACCGGATATGTAGGACAGATTTCCTCTTATAACAGTGCGATGCAGAAATATGTAACAGCTGTGGAGCAGATCACACAGAAGATATCCGCACTTGAGGAACAGGCCGCAAAACTTTCCGGCGGAGAAAACGTCTCTCAGGCAGTTTCCGATGTCCAGGAAGCAGCGGATACCCTGAAAAATAATGCGGATGTTATGAATGCGCAGGCAGATGCCATAGAGAGCTGGATCAGTGGGAAAGGACAGACTACGGCAGACACGGCAGCGGTCGATCAGGGAATCTCCAATGTGAAGGATCAGCTTTCTGCAGCGGAGTCTGCTCTTTCCGGAATTGATCACAGTACTATGGACGAGGGAACTGCGGCAGCAGTACAGGCCGCACTCGGGGCAGTGCAGGCTGCAAAAAACAGTGCAGATGGAATTGATACTTCTTCCCTGAAGGAGCAGCAGACAGATACTTCAGAACTTAAAAATGCAGCGGATACCCTTCGCAGCACTGCGGCAGATGCCGGCAATAAGAGTACACAGACGGAAAGTGCAGTACAAAGTCTGAACGCACTTGGAAAGACCGCAGATTCTGCTGGAACCGCTCTTGCAGATCTTCAGAATGCGATCCACACACTGAACGAAGAAGCACAGGATCTGTCAGGGAACGGACAGGAACTTAAAGAAAACGGCAGCGCACTGAATGATACCGGAAAAAATCTCCTGGATACGGTAAATGCCCTGGACAAAGAGTTTTCCGCACTTGAAAAGCAGCTTCCGGATATCCAGTCAGAGATCCGAACTCTGAAAGAAAACGCAGATACACTTTCCGGACAAAATAAGAAACTGCAGTCCGGCTATCAGAAGAATCTGACTGCAACGACGAAACAGCTCCAGAAAACAGCCAGTGATCTGGATACACTTGGACAGGGGATCACCTCAGGGATCACAGATCTCCAGGGAAAGAAAAATGCCAATGCCAATGCTTTGTCAGACGGAGCCTCTTCCCTGAAAAAATCCGGGAAAACGATCACCACAGGAAGTGAAAAAATCCGGGAAGCCATAACAAAACTTCAGCAGGGGATCCAGACTCTTGCAGGAAACAGCACGGCACTGACTTCCGGTGCAGACAAGCTGGCAGCTTCAGGAAACCAGCTGAACAGTGGGGCCAGCCAGCTGGCTTCAGGGGCAGGAACCCTGGCATCCGGAACAGAGAGCTTAAAGAGTGGAACTTCCACACTTGCTTCCGGAGTGGGAACGCTGCAGAGCGGAGCATATAAACTGAAAAGTGCCAGCGGACAGGTCCAGGAAGGAATCAGCAAGCTTGCAGATGGCACGAAGACATTAAGTGCTGGACAGACAAAATTCTACAAAGATGGAATGAAAAAACTGGATGACGCAGTAAATAAAGACCTGAAAAATGTGATCGACCGTTTCAAAGCCCTGAAATCCGAGGAAGTGTCCTATGACAGTTTTACAAGGCGTTCTGATGACATGGATGGAAGTGTGAAATTTATCTATGAGACAGAGCCGATCGAGGTCAGTGAAGAGAATTAAAAGACATAGCAGGATCTTTGTGCGGAAGAGTTGAAGGATTGCGGTAAATATCTTGACAATTTCCGGATTTGTAGTATGATAAGAAAAGAGTAGCACTCGGAATGCAAGAGTGCTAATAACTACAGAAAGAAGGAAATGGACATGGCATTAAAACCAGTTGCAGACAGAGTTATCGTAAAATATTTTGAGACAGAGGACAAAACCGCATCCGGTATCGTACTTCCGGACAGCTCCAAGGAGAAGACTCAGCAGGCAGAAGTCATCGCTGTAGGTTCCGGCAAGATCGTAGACGGTAAGGAAGTACCGGTACAGGTAAAACCAGGTGACCGTGTGATTTACGGAAAATACACAGGAACCGAGATTAAATATGAAGGTGAGAAATATCTGGTGATCAACGCCGACGATATCATCGCCATTGTAAAAGACTGATGAAGAATTTTTACCGTAATTTTCTGAAATTGTGTTCGATGCTGGTGCTGCAGAATGTGGTGACCTTAAGTGTCAATCTGGCAGATAACATCATGCTTGGAGCTTTCAGTGAAACTGCATTATCCGGTGTAACTACCGTGAATCAGGTACAGTTCGTCTTTCAGCAGCTGCTCATGGCGCTGGGAGACGGACTTGTCATATTCGGAAGCCAGTACTGGGGAAAGAAAGAGACAGAACCGGTAAGGAAGATCAGTGCCTGGGCCATGCGCACAGGCCTTTTTATTGCCCTTGTGCTGTTTATATTGGCAAGCTTTTTCCCAAGACAGCTTCTGGGGCTTTTTACCACAGATGAGACCATTATCGATGCGGGGATCTCCTATCTTGCGATCATCCGGTTCACCTACTTTTTCTTTGCTGTGACCCAGGTGCTTCTGGCAACGTTGCGCTGTGTGGAGATCGCAGGAATCGCATTTGGACTTTCCGTCATGACACTGGTGATCAACTGCAGCATCAACTGGATTTTGATCTACGGTCATTTTGGTGCTCCACGGATGGGGGCGGCAGGAGCAGCTGTGGGAACGCTGACAGCACGGGTTGCAGAGATCATCGTATTGATCACTTATATCAGCCGAAAACAGAGCTGGATCGGTATCCGGCTTTCCGATTATCTGAAGCTGGACGGAAAGTTCGGCCGCAGATACTATAAAGTCGTATGCCCGCTTCTGGTCATCCAGGGACTCTGGGGAGTGAATACCGCTCTTCAGACTGCGATCCTTGGTCATATGACAGCAGCTGCCATCGCTGCCAACAGTGCAGCTTCCAATCTGTTTTTGATGGTGAAGTCCGCAGCTGTGGGAGCGGCTTCTGCCGCATCGGTCACCA
>CAVEKJ010000146.1:0-5548 GCA_963616205.1 Prevotella sp. | reverse complement strand
GAATATAATCATCTGCACCGCTGTCCAGTCCCACCACGGTATCAAACTCGCTGCCTTTTGCTGTCAGCATGATCACCGGAAGTTTACGAAGGTCCGGACGGATACGGATTTTTTTTAAAATAGACAGGCCGTCTTCCTCCGGCAGCATAATGTCCAGAAGCACCAGGGACGGCAGCTCCTTCTCTATCGCCTTCCAGAAAAGGGACGGACGTTCAAATCCCTGTGCCTCCAGGCCCTGACTGTTTAATGTATATACAACAAGTTCACGGATACTTTCGTCATCTTCCACCAGATATATCATAACTTTCCTCCAACTTTATTTTTCATCTGCATCGGGTGAAGCGGATATTTCGATTCCACCTCACGATCTGCGTTCAAGTATACGGTGCCTTCGTAAAATCCAGCATAGAAAAAACGTTAAGTTTATGTAAAATATAGAAATCCTTAAGAAATTTTAATTTGTAAAAGCCGGACGTCAATGTTATGATAAAGCTGACAGATGTTTGGAGGTTTTTTATTATGTATTCTTTTATTGTGAATCCCAATTCAAGATCCGGTGAGGGGCGTAATGTCTGGAACCGGCTTCGCAGCATCATGGAAAGTCAGGGGATTTCATATCAGTATTTTCTCACAGAATATGTGGGACACGCCACCGTACTGGCAGGTCAGATCAGTGCCGCCGGAACTCCGGAAGATCCGGTAACTCTGGTAACGGTTGGCGGTGACGGCACTATTTACGAAGTACTTACCGGTATCCGCGATCTGGATTCGGTAATTTGGGGTTTTATTCCGGTGGGGTCCGGCAATGATTTCTGCCGCAGCATGGGGCTGCCCTTTGATCCCTATGAGGCGCTTCGCTCCATCCTTGAGAACAGGCGGACAATGTCCATGGATGTTCCTGTGATCCATCTTGGGAACCATTCCTATCGGTTCGGCATCAGTGCGGGAATGGGTTATGACGCAGCTGTCTGTCAGGAAGTCCTGATCACCCCTGGGAAAAAATTTCTCAACCGTCTCCATATGGGTAAACTGATCTACCTTATGGTGGCGCTGAAACAGTTTCTCTTCCTCACTCCTTCTTCGGTCACGATCAAGACAGATCCCGGAGAAACCAGGACATTCAAGAAAACCTGGTTCGCCGCAGTGATGAACCAGAAATACGAAGGCGGCGGCTTTAAATTCTGTCCGGATGCATGCCCTGACGACGGGCTTCTGGATGTGATCGTCATTGAAGGAATCTCCAAACTGAAAATGTTGTTCTGCCTGCCGGGAGCCCTGTGGGGGAAACATACCCACCTTCGTGGCGTACATATTTTGCAGTGCAGGGACGTACATATTACAAGTGACCGTCCTCTTCCTGTGCATAAAGACGGAGAATCCGGCGGAATCCAGCGCGAATTTTCTGTGACCATTGAAAAGAAACCTTTAAAAATCATAATGCCTGTGTTATAGTAGCAGGTAGATACTTGACACAAAAGAAGCTTAAGACTAACACCAGTGGCGTTCTGGCCTACATCAAGAAAGGAAGCGGCGAAATGTTAAGTAAGATAAAAAAATACAGGCACGGCTTTGTGATAATCGCCTATTTCATTGTATATCTCATCCTGTTCAATTACCTGGAACAGCGGCCTGTGCGAGCCTACCATGTTGTACATACTGTTTTTGATGATATGATCCCGTTCTGCGAGATTTTTATTATTCCGTACCTTTTATGGTTTCCATATGTGATACTGACGGTTGCGTATTTCCTGTTTCGCAATGATAATAAGAGGGAATATTTCCAGCTGATCTTCAATCTGATGATGGGAATGACTGTTTTCCTTGTTGTTTCCTACGTCTACCCGAACATTCAGCATCTCCGCCCTGCGGTATTCCCGAGAAACAACATCTTTACACAGATGATCGCAGGAATCTACCGGACCGATACTCCGACCAACATCCTGCCAAGTATCCACGTGTTTAATTCCCTGGCTGTTTATTTTGCCATCCACCACAGCCCGGCACTGAAGGATAAGAAATGGCTCCACAGAGGATCCCTGATCCTTTCCATGCTGATCATCCTGTCCACCATGTTTATCAAACAGCATTCCGTTATTGATGTATGTCTTGGTACCACACTGGCACTGTTCGGACACCTTCTCTTCTATCCACAGAGAGTGGAGGATTATGAGGATCAGCGTGCCATGGCACAGATGAATAAAAAGAAACCTGAACAGAATTTATAAACTAAAAAAAGCCCCGTTTGAGGGCTTTTTGTTTGCACTTTTGTTATCAGTTAAATCCATAAAACTTCTGACAGATCTTATAAGCTGCCACAAACATCTTTCTTCCACCTTTTCCCGGAAGGTTGGATACTCTTCCGAAAAGACTTCTCCGAAGTTTCAGGTACAGTCCCATATTCTGTTCTTTGATGTAATCCTGCAGTTCCTGTTTCTTATCCAGACACTCCTGAGTTCCAGCTCTTACCAGCATGATTGAAGAAACTGTTGTAATGATGTCCAGATAGCTGAACATGTAAGTACGCAGTCTCCGGTTGCTTACATTTGCTTTCAGGTAGGCATCCACCATCAGCTTGTTTACACGGATCTGCTGGTCGATCCGCTTGATCATCACCTTCTCATTGACAGACTGGTCGTCTCTTCCAATAAAATACCGGTAGAAATTCACATCCAGATAATAGAGATTTTTTACATAGGGGAGCGGTTCAAAAGCAAACAGGTTATCTACATAGAAAGTATGCTTCGGAAGCTCCATTCCACAGTCATGGAGAAGTTTGGTACGGTAGATCATGGAATGCATCAGAAGGTACTGGCCTTTTTTCATGTGGCGTACCTCGTCCCATCCGAAGATCTGATTGGTCGGGAAGCAGTGGCGGTACTGCATGACTTTTTTGCGGGTAGCACCCTGTTTCTCGTAGACAAAATTGCTGATCAGAAGATCCACAGTCTCTGATCCACGTGTAAGATCCTCCAGTGTTTTCAGAATCTCATAGTAAGCATCCTGATTTACCCAGTCATCGCTGTCCACAACCTTGAAATAAAGACCTGTGGCGTTTTTGATTCCTGTGTTGACTGCCTGTCCGTGGCCGCCGTTTTCCTGGTGGATGGCTTTTATGATGGTTGGGTATTTCTCGGCATAATCATCTGCGATCTCAGCGGTACGGTCACTGGAACCATCATCCACAATGATGATCTCCACTTCCTCTCCTCCGATCAGCAGGGAATTGATGCATTTTGACATATAAGCCTCTGAATTATAGCATGGGATTGCTACGCTCAAAAGTTTCATGTGTTTTCCTCCTTCATGTATCTGGTGTATGCGCGAAACGCAGATGGTATTGCATATTTTTTATCGGATTCTCTCTTATCCGCAAACAGAAACTCTCCTCCCGGTGCTTCTTCCAGGGATGAGACCGCGATGCGGTAAGCACACATCCTCCACTCAATGTGGGAAAAAATGTGCTTGGCATCCGGCAGTGCTTCGATCCGCAATGGCTCCAGGCCCATATCTTTTACCTGGGCAAGAGCCGCTTTCTGAGTCAGGTGGCCTTCCACATTGGGAAGTTCATAAAGCCCTGCCAGAAGCCCGGTATCCGGGCGTTTCCGAATCGCTGTGCTGGCACCGTCCTGGATCACAAGAACCGTACGCTCTTCTATAGTGCGGGCTTTTTTTGGTGCCTTTACCGGAAGTTCTTCTACAGTTCCGTGTTTTCTGGCAAGGCAGAATTGCCCAAGGGGACATTCTTCACACTTTGCCGTTCCATTTGGAACGCAGATCACTGCTCCCAGTTCCATCATGGCCTGGTTGAAATCTCCCGGCCTGTCTTCTGGCATCAGCTCTATCAGCTCATTTTCCACCGTTTTTCTCACGGACTGCTTCATGATATCGCCGCGGTTTTCGGTAAGTCTTGCGTATACCCGCAGAACATTTCCGTCCACTGCCGGTACTTTCTTTCCATAGGCGATGGATGCGATGGCACCTGCCGTGTATCTTCCTATTCCTTTTAACGAGAGAAGTGTCTCAAAGTCTTCAGGAATCCCTCCATTATATTCTTCCATGACCTGGATAGCTGCTTTCTGCATGTTGCGGACACGGCTGTAGTAGCCAAGGCCTTCCCACAGCTTGACGATCCGCTCTTCCGGTGCTGTGGCAAGAGCTGCTACATCCGGAAGTTCCCGGATAAACCGTGCAAAATAAGGTTTCACAGCTTCTACTCTTGTCTGCTGGAGCATGATCTCCGACACCCAGGTATAATAGGCATTGTCTTTGTCACGCCAGGGCAGGATCCTCTTATTTTTATCGTACCATTTCAGAAGGGGTTCTGCAATGTTTTCAGGCATATTGTTTCCTTTCTGTTTTTACAGGTGTACCGGTACCGGATCACAGATCTTCATGGAATCTTCCGTGATGGCACAGTCATAGGCCAGTATGTGGACACCGGCATCTGCTGCCTCCTTAAGTGTCTCGCCGAACTTGGGATGCGTTTCCCGGTTTGGTTCAAAATACCGTACATCCTTCATCTGGACTACAAGGAGAAGATACGCCTCATAGCCATCGCCTGCCGCCTTCATCAGTTCATGGAGATGCTTGATCCCCCGTTCTGTGGGCGCATCTGGAAAACGCACGATATTGTTTTCTTCCAGGGTGACGCCCTTTACTTCAATAAAGGCTCTCCGTATATCCGATTCCACATACAGGTCAAAACGGGAATTTCCGTATGTCTTTTCCCTCTGGACAGTTACTTCTTCCGGAAAAAGATTTCCGGCTGCCACCCACTCTTCTGCTGCTTTATTGGGGGCCTGGGAATCCATATTGATCCAGCGACCCGATTTGTTTACACAGATCAGATCGTATTTCGTTTTCCTTGCAGGATTATCACTCTTTTCCAGGATGACTTCTGTGTCCGGAACAAGAAGTTCCCGGCATCGGCCTGTATTCTTCACATGGACGCCCTCCAGCTGATCCCCGATCTGCACATGGGCGATAAACCGGTTTGGCCTGTCTTTGAAAATACCTCTGATCGTATTTTTATAGTTCATATTTTTTCCCTCGTATCTTTTACTATAACATAAAATCTCCAAAAGCGCAGTTGCTTTTTTTTCCTTTCTCATATAAAATTATTTTGTATTATGCCCAGTACAATGGGCTGTATTTTATATACTTATGATATTTTTTACGGGAGGTTTTTCTGATGGACAGTATTATTTTTGACGTTGACGGTACGCTCTGGGATTCCACAGGGATCGTGGCTGAAGCCTGGAGCGATTACCTTCTCAATACGGAACACATGGATACCGCTGTAAGCGCAGACCGACTGATGGGCCTTTTCGGTCAGCTGCTGCCGGATATTGCCAGGGCTCTTTTTCCAGAACTGCCGGAAGCTGAGCAGCTTCGTATCATTGACGGCTGCTGCCAGGCAGAACATGCGGCACTGCTTCGCAAATGTGCGCCGCTGTATCCGGACCTTGAGGAAACACTGAAGATCCTTTCCAAACGTTTTCCTCTTTTTATTGTCAGCAACTGCCAGGCCGGATACATTGAAGTATTC
>CAVEKJ010000145.1:0-5590 GCA_963616205.1 Prevotella sp. | reverse complement strand
GTATCTCCCGACGATATGGTCAATCTGTCGGCCTGCCAGCTCTGGATCTCCTTATTGTTCTGATACAGGGTAACACGAAAGGCCCCCGTCACCGACGCATTCTCTGTGGAAAGAAAAAGTTCCATGCCGGACAGCCGGTTCGTCTTGCAGGTAAAATCCTCTTCAAATGTGCTCCCTGCCCCGATCATTGCCCAGGTATCCGGTCTTGCCTGCTGTTTCACATTTCCAAGGACCTCAGCGTCTGCCAGAAGATACGCGGAAAAGATCAGGATCATCCCCCAGATCATGAGATATTTCAGAGCACTTTTCAGCTCCCGGGACAGCCGGTATAATCGTTCGGTTTTTTTCTCATTTTTCATAATATCCCTCTTACTTGCTGTTATTTTCACATTCCGGTCTATTATAGCATCTGCACCACAAAAAAAGAAGCTGCTTTTTACGGCAGCTTCTCTCTTTCGACCGGAAATCTCCAAAACAAGATATTTATCGATTGTTAATAGCAGTTACCAGTGCGTCAATAGAAGCACGGATGATATCCTGATCAACACCTGCGCCCCACGCAAGAGTTCCGTCTGGTTTACGGATTCCCACATAAGCGATCGCCTTGGAGGAAGAGCTCTGCTCCAGCGCATGCTCCTGATAAGTCTCCAGTGTGTACTTCAGTTCGTAAGCTCTCTTCAGCGCATTGCTTACCGCATCCAGACGACCGTTTCCGGTCGCCTCTGTGACGATGGTCTTTCCACGGAATGTAGAAGTAACCTGTGTTACGATGCCGCCATCTTTCTGCTGGAAATGAACCTCATTGATGCTGTATGGCTCAACCACATTTTCGAATGTAGATTTGAACAGGCTGAAGATCTCGTCCGGATGAAGCTCTTTGTGCTTGTGATCGGACACAGCCTTGGCTGCATATCCCATAGCTTCCCGCATTTTTGGCGGAAGGTTCAGGCCAAACTTGGTCTCCAGGATATAACCTACGCCGCCCTTTCCGGATTGGCTGTTGATTCGAATGACATCTGCATCGTAGTTTCTTCCAACATCGGTCGGATCGATGGGCAGATACGGAACGGTCCAGTGAGCCAGATCCCCATTTTCTCTCCAGTGCATACCCTTTGCAATAGCATCCTGGTGGGATCCGGAAAATGCTGCAAATACAAGGGCTCCACTGTACGGACTTCTCTCATAAACCTGCATGCCTGTACATTTCTCATAAACCTCACAGATATGCGGCATATCGGAGAAATCAAGCTCTGGATCCACGCCCTGTGAATACATGTTCATGCCAAGTGTTACGATATCCACGTTACCGGTACGCTCACCATTACCAAACAGAGTACCCTCGATTCGATCGGCACCTGCCAGAAGACCCATCTCTGCATCTGCAACGCCACATCCACGGTCATTATGCGGATGAAGGGAAACGATCACGTTTTCACGGTATTTCATGTTGTCACACATGTATTCGATCTGGCTTGCATATACATGCGGCATGGAATGCTCAACAGTAACAGGCAGGTTGATGATCGCCTTGTTATCTGCAGTCGGCTGCCATACATCCAGAACTGCGTTGCACACTTCCAGTGCATACTCCGGCTCTGTTCCTGTGAAGCTCTCCGGGCTGTACTCGAACTGGAAATTACCTTCTGTCTCATCTGCCAGTTTTTTCAGAAGTGCCGCACCGTCCACTGCGATCTTCAGGATCTCTTCTTTTGATTTCTTAAATACCTGCTCTCTCTGAGATACAGATGTGGAATTATATACATGAACGATCGCTTTCGGAGCACCTTTTACTGCCTCAAAAGTCTTGCGGATGATATGCTCTCTTGCCTGAGTCAGTACCTGGATCGTTACATCCTCCGGGATCAGGTTCTGCTCGATCAGGGTACGGAGAAATTCATATTCTGTCTCAGAAGCAGCCGGGAAACCAACTTCGATCTCTTTAAAACCGATCTTTACAAGAAGTTTGAAGAATTCTACTTTCTGCTCCAGGCTCATTGGGATCACAAGTGCCTGATTTCCGTCACGAAGGTCTACAGAGCACCAGATCGGGGCCTTATCCACATATTCTTTCTCCGCCCATTTCATACATTTTACCGGCGGCATGTAATACTGACGTTTGTACTTGGATGGTGTCATCATTTTTGTTTTCCTCCACTTTCTGTTTCCATTAAAATTTCTCTTTGGTTTCTGTTTTTTGATATAAAGACATAAAAAAATCTTCCGGCTCTGCAGATCCTGCAAGAGACGAAAGACAACTGCTGTCCTACGCGCTACCACTCTTATTTCATGAATAAAAATTCACACACTTGACAGATACGGAATGTATATACATCCTTATATCCTCTCCGGATAACGGCGGACACCGTCTGCGTCTACTCTCTCCTATAAAAAGATTTCGGGCAGATGCTCCGAGGCGAGTTCCACAAATCTCTTCCACTGCTTCTCACCGGCCAGCAGCTCTCTGTGCTCCGTTCGCTTGTGTACTATTCCTCATCCATGCATTTCGCTTTTTGAAACTGGTAATAGGGTAACATGTTATGCCTGTTTTGTCAATGGTAAATTACCGTCCCCAGCCGGAGTTACTACCGGTCATATCTGGAGTTTTCCCCCGGTAAATTGTTGTAACGCAAAAAACTCCGGGAACCGCATTTCTGTTGCCAAACGGAGATTCAGTCCCGGAGATTCTTTTTACTTTTTATATTTTTCGATCAGGCATTGATACTCTTTTGCCTTTTTGTCATAATTGATCCCAACCAGCAGCATATCCCCCGTATACTCCTGTATACTCATCGGATACTTTTTGTCCCTGATCTGCTGCAGCGCAGTCTGTGCACTCTGATTCCACTTTAATTCCACAACAAGTGCCGGATAATCCTGTATATATTCCGGCTTTGGAATAAACACAAAATCCGCAAATCCACGTCCCGTTGGCAATTCCCGGATGGGCTTAAAATAATACTGCATGGCACTTAAATATCCGATCGCAAGTACACTGCTGAGGGAATTTTCATTATTATACTGGATCACGGAAGCATATTCCATGTGGATCTTTTCTATATCCTCAGCTACAGCATCTGTGTCCATATTCAGGGTAGCCTCCAGCAGTTCTTCTGAATCCCTGGAAAAAGTGATCATTTCATCCCACTTTTTTCTGCGCACTGCACGGGACAGTTCCTGACGGATTTCCTCATTTGGAACAAAAGCATTCTGATATACCTGATCATACCCAAGATATCCAAGATGGATCAGATAAGTTAGAACATCATCCCGACAGGAAAAATTGATCATATCATTCTGGAATGTTGTCACATCCACTTTCACAGAATTACCCGACAACATTTCGATCATTGCTTCCTTCAGTCCATCAAAATCCATATTGATCAATGATACAACCGTTTCATAAGATCCTGTTTCAGACCAGTAACTCTGAAATTTATTCCAGGTAAGTACTTCTACAACGGCCTTTGGATTATATACCTGCTCTCCCTCCAGCAAATAACCATCATACCAACGTTTTACTTTTTCAAAATCCCTGCCATATTTCTGACAAAGATCATATACTTCTTTCTCCGTAAATCCTGTATACTCCGAAAATATCCGGGCATCCAGCATAGTAAATTCTGCAAAATTATTCAGCGCAGACTGTGTCTTTAATTTCTTTATTGGAAGAATCCCCGTCAAAAAAGCCAGTCCGATATATTTCGTTGGTTCCGTTCCCTTAAACAGTCTGCACAGAAAACTGATATATTCCTCCTGCACTTCACGGTTTTGTGCCTCATCACGGATCAACACGTCCCATTCATCAATGATCACAATAAATTTATTTCCCGTTTTCTCATTTATAACGGACATTGCTTCTGGAAGATCATACTCTACCTTCTTCAAAATATCCGGATACACATTCTGCAGCTCTTTTACAATATTCTCCTGAATGACATTCACGATCCGACTTACATCATTATCCGAGTTAATAAACCACTGCACATCAAAATGAATCACATCGTATTTATTTAGATATTTATGAAACTCTTCACTACATCCCACTTTAAAATCCGCAAATAGCTGCTCTGAATCACAGCCCCTGCTATAATAAGCAGACAGCATATCCGCCGTTGTAGACTTTCCAAACCGCCTCGGTCTGCTGTTACAGATAAAAGCCTGCTTGGTATCGATCACTCTGTTCGTATATGCCAAAAGCCCTGTTTTATCCACATAAATTTCTGAATTCACAGCCTTTTGAAAAGCACTGTTATCCGGATTAACAAATCTGCCCATTCTCTCACATCCCCCCGATTCAAGCGGATAAAAACATCCGCATCTGTTTAAAAAAGATTTCACAGTATCAACCATATCTCATATGTTTATGATACCATGAAACCCTTTTTATGTAAAACCATCTTCTTATTTATCTCTGAAATCTGATTCATCGCCCCGTCAAACCCGTGATTTCACTTACCTCTTCCTCTATGTACTTACCAGCTTCCAGAATTTTTTATGACAATTCAGATTTTCTCAGTATTGGCACCCTCTGTTCCATTCCTTTCTCATGCGTCTGACGTATATGACGCTCTTCATCGTACTCATAAATACTCACTTTCTTTGCCTCCACTCAAATAGAAATATATTTTTTTGTTAATTGTATTACAATTGCTTGCTATCCGAATACAAAGCTGTTTATTATGGTACAAGCAACACTTACTGCAAAAGTTGACGCAAGGGATAAAATTGATTTTGATGCTTTTTGTTCAAATATCGGGCTCAACATTTCTACCGCTATCAATCTACCAGACTCATGGTTTCCACGATGTTTTCTCCTAAGCCACAGCTGCACTTCAGCTCACTCCTGGATGCTGTCTGTGGTTCATGTAGATAAGAACAAAAAAGAAGCCCGCCAACGTACCATGTAAGATTCTACACAGTGCGCCAGCGGGCAGACGTTTTATCACTAAAATTACATCTCTGTGATAAAAATTTTCTGTATAAAAAAACTAAGACGCCGTCGTAACGTCGCCCCGTACAAAAACTGTAATCAGTTTTTTGATGTTGCATTCATTATATGCAATTTTGCCTTGAAAGTCAACCCCTGTGCGAAATTTTCAAGAGAATTATTTTACTTGCACAATGACTCACGTATTACTTTTCCTGCAAATTCATAATTTGTTTTTATCAAATCATTGTCTTTAAAGAAGCCCTTTTTCTCTACCATTCTTTTAAAGAACAAATTATACAATTCTTCACTTCTATGAAGTTTTACTTTTGGCGTCACCACTAATTCGTATGTATAAATCAATGCGACAAACTCAAGCATAGGCCTACAGGAAAGCTTTTTCTGTCTTTGAGATGTTGTTATAGATCCCATCTTTTTAACATAATCTTTAATCTCACGCGGAGGTTTTGAGGTACCGTGTGATAAATTTGCCAGCAAACAATTGTTATGTGCTGATCCATTTCTCAGGCATCTTACTAATCCAAGAATTGCTCCAGAAACCACTGCTGTATTTCCATAATAGAAATCATAAAGCCTCAAAAATTTTCCAAACGTTAGAACTTCACACAAAACCCATATTGGACAATCATCATAGCCTGTAAG
>CAVEKJ010000144.1:0-5597 GCA_963616205.1 Prevotella sp. | reverse complement strand
CACTGGAGCCTTTTAATAAAGAAGACGCAGAGAAGGTCTTAAGCCAGATCGAACGCTGGCAGAAGATCATGGTGGAGAAACATGGAATCCACTTTATTCATGCTTCGGATGAGTGGTATATTCTGGCCGGCAGGGAGCTTCCCTGTGAAGAAGAATACGACGGATATCTGCAGCTTGAGAACGGAGTAGGGATGCTCAGGCTTTTGGAAACAGAGGTAAAAGAAACTCTTGAAGAAATGGAAGGCGATGACCGTAGGGTTACGGGAAGAGTTGCCACCGGCAAACTTGCGGCCCCGTTTATTGCCCGCTATATAGAAGAAATCAAGAAAAAATTTTCAAATGTAGAGGTTCCGGTGACAACCATCGAGAATCGCTTTTTTGGCGAAAAGATCACGGTGTCAGGACTGATCACAGGCCAGGATCTGAAAGAACAGCTTTCCGGCCTTGATCTTGGAGAAAAACTTCTGATCCCATGCAGTATGCTGAAAGGTGATGAAGAGATTTTTCTGGATGATATGACGCTGGATGAACTTTCCGAGGCACTGAAAACAGAAATTGTAATTGTAGACACAGGAGGACGTGATCTGGTAGAGGCTGTGATCAATCCTCCGAAACATAAACCAACAAGAAGGAGACAAATTTATGAGCAAACCAGTAGTAGCGATAGTGGGAAGGCCTAATGTAGGAAAATCCACTCTGTTTAACGCTCTGGCAGGTGATAATATTTCCATAGTAAAGGATACACCAGGAGTAACCCGTGACAGGATCTATGCGGATGTCACATGGCTTGACCGGACATTTACCCTGATCGATACAGGCGGAATCGAGCCGGACAGCAGCGATATCATTCTTTCCAGAATGAGAGAGCAGGCACAGATCGCCATTGATACGGCAGATGTGATCATTTTTATCACAGATGTACGCCAGGGCCTTGTAGATTCCGATGCAAAGGTAGCAGACATGCTCCGCCGCAGCGGCAAGCCGGTACGTCTTGTAGTCAACAAAGTAGACAGTCATCAGAAATATATGATGGATGTATATGAGTTTTACAATCTTGGAATCGGTGAGCCGATCCCGGTTTCCGCAGCCAACCGTCAGGGTCTTGGAGATATGCTTGACGAGGTGATCAAAGAGTTCCCGGATAAGAGCGAGGAAGAAGATCAGGACGATATCTCGAAGATTGCCATCGTAGGAAAACCAAACGTAGGTAAATCTTCCCTGATCAACAAACTTCTCGGTGAGGAACGTGTGATCGTATCCAACATCGCAGGAACCACTCGCGATGCCATTGATACCAAGGTTACATGGAACCACAAGGATTACGTATTTATTGATACTGCAGGACTTCGCCGTAAAGGTAAAGTAAAAGAAGAAATCGAGCGTTACAGTGTTATCCGTACCGTGACAGCTGTAGAGCGTGCAGATGTGGTCGTAGTTGTGATCGATGCTTCCGAGGGAGTTACCGAGCAGGATGCCAAGATCGCAGGAATCGCCCATGACAGGGGAAAAGGTATCATCGTGGCAGTAAACAAATGGGATGCCATTGAGAAGAATGACAAGACCATCTACAAGCACACAGAGAAGATCCGCCAGATCCTTTCTTTCATGCCGTATGCCCAGATCATTTTTATCTCTGCAAAAACAGGCCAGAGACTTCCGAAACTTTTCGAGAATATCGATATGGTCATTGAGAATCAGACACTTCGTGTTCAGACAGGTGTTCTCAACGAGATCCTTTCCGAGGCAGTGGCTCTGCAGCAGCCGCCGTCTGACAGAGGAAGAAGACTGAAGATCTTCTACATGACACAGGTTGCGGTAAAACCGCCGACATTTGTAATTTTTGTCAATGACAAGGAACTGATGCATTTCTCTTATGTAAGATATCTGGAGAACAAGATCAGAGATGCTTTCGGATTTTCCGGAACTTCCCTGAAATTCATCATCCGCGAACGCGGGGAAAAGGAATAAAAGTATGGAACGTATTATTTGTCTTGTTATCGGTTATATATGCGGACTTTTTCAGACAGGCTATATTATAGGAAAAGTCCACAAGACAGATATCAGAGAGCATGGAAGCGGAAATGCAGGAACAACCAACGCATTCCGCACGTTCGGAAAGAAGGCAGGGGCACTTACTCTGCTGGGAGACTGCCTGAAGTGTGTGCTTGCCATTGTAATTGTAAGGATGGTTTATGGAAATTCCATGAGCAGCATTCTTCCTCTCCTGACTCTTTATGCGGCGCTTGGATGTATCCTGGGCCATAATTTCCCGATATCCATGGAATTTCGCGGCGGAAAGGGAATTGCGGCTTCTGTAGGTATGATCATTGCTTTTGACTGGAGAATTTTTATTGCCTGTGCAGTTGTCTTTTTTGCGCTGTTTTTCACGACGCATTATGTGTCACTTTGTTCACTCAGTGCATACGCGGTAGCTTTTATCCTGGTCATTGTTTTCGGATGTATGGGAAAATATGGAATGGATCAGCCGCATACCATAGAATTGTATATCGTGATGGCGGTTCTTACAGCCATGGCTTTTTACAGGCACAGAGCGAATATTGGAAGGCTACTCCATGGAACAGAGAATAAAGTGTTTTTAAGCAGCAAGAATAAAAAATAAGAGGTAAGATTTATGGCAAAGATCAGCGTACTGGGTTCGGGGAGCTGGGGTATGGCCCTGGCACTCCTGTTGCATAATAATGGCCATGAAGTCCTTCTCTGGTCGGCAAGGCCGGAGGATGCCCGGAAACTCCGGGAAAAAAGAGAAAATCCTGACCGGCTTCCGGGTGTACGGATTCCGGAGGAGATTGAAATCCTGACAGATCTGGAACGGGCGCTTAAAGATGTGGACGTAACGGTGCTGGCAGTAGCTTCTCCATATATCCGAAGCACAGCCCGCAAAATGGCACCTTTTGTCTGTACAGATCAGAAGATCGTCAATGTTGCAAAAGGCATTGAAGAAAAAACACTGAAAACACTTAGCGAAGTGATCGAAGAAGAAATTCCTCAGGGGGATATAGCCGTACTTTCCGGACCGAGCCATGCGGAGGAAGTGGGACGAGGACTCCCTACCACTTGCGTGGTCAGTGCCCGTACAAGAGAAACTGCGGAATATCTTCAGAGCGTTTTTATGAGTCCGGTATTCCGTGTGTATACAACTCCGGATATCCTTGGTGTGGAGCTTGGCGGTGCGCTTAAAAATGTGATCGCACTGGCGGCAGGCACTGCAGATGGTCTCGGATATGGGGATAATACCAAAGCGGCTTTGATTACCAGAGGAATTACCGAGATTGCGAGACTTGGAAAGAAGATGGGAGCACAGACGGAAACTTTTTACGGGCTTTCCGGAATGGGAGATCTGATCGTAACCTGTGCCAGCGTACACAGCCGTAACCGAAAAGCTGGATATCTCATTGGACAGGGCCGGACAATGGAAGAAGCCATGAATGAGGTGAAGATGGTTGTGGAAGGCGTCTATTCTGCAAGAGCTGCAAGAGAACTTGCGGAAAAATACGAAGTAGAGATGCCAATCATAACAGAAGTAAACAAAGTACTTTTTGAAGGAAAGTCAGCAGCTGAAGCTGTGATGGATCTGATGCTGCGTGACAAAAAGGTGGAAACGCCGATGCTTCCCTGGGAAAATTATTAGATCGTTTTATCAGAAAAAATAAAAAAGGGGCTGTCGGTTAATAGCAAATTCCGGCATCCCCAGTAGTAATTGAAAGGATCCCAGCAAGGACAAGGCTTGTTAGCCTTCTACCTTGCGAGGGATCCTTTTTTCTATGAAAGATGAAATTTATTTTTGACCGCAAAAATCCCTTGTTTGGATTTTTACAGCCGCACTTTTGATCAAGCTGTTCTTTCCGTTGTTTTTCCCTCAAACTTCTTTAGTTTTTCATTGAGAAAACGACAGTATTTATTTATATTCCTTCCGATTGCATACAACATGAATTCTTTGTACACTTTATCTGCAGAACGGTAATTAAAACGCCTAAAGTTTTCGTTTTCTTTGATATCACCGAAATGTCCTTCTGTCTGGATCGAACGTGTCTGCCGTTTCAGGATCCCACGCTCACTTTGGATGTTTGCATGGGATTTTTCACGCAGTTCTTCCCACTGCTCATTGATCTTCATTACCTTGTTTCTTTCAGTATCCTTTTCGGCATTATATTTATACAGACAGCGTGCTTTATGTTCGCATCCACTGCAATCGGCACAGCCGTATACCTCAAAGGTCTGGGTATAACCATTCTGCTCTTTGGTTTCCGTTCTTATGTGATGTAGTTCACGTCCGTCATGGCAGATATAAAACTGCTCATCTTCAAATACCTCAACCTTCATGTTGTAATATTTGCTGATATCTTCGGCATATGCGCGTGTTTTGCGTTTTTCATGATCCTGCAGTTTTATATAGCTTTCTATCCCTTTTTCTTTTAAATAAAGCAGATTTTTCTCACTACAGTATCCGCTGTCAGCAGTTACCTCTTCCAGGATGCTGCCAAAAGCCTGCTGGTGCTTTTTCAAGACTGGGATCAGGGTATTGTAATCCGTCCGGTCATTACTTACATAGCCGTGAACGATAAAATAGTTTTCCACGGCGATCTGTACGTTGTACGCCGGCTTTAACTGCCCGTTCAGCATATGGTCCTCTTTCATCCGCATAAAAGTGGCTTCCAGGTCTGTCTTGGAATAGCTGTTCCGGTCTTTTCCCATGATCTCAAAGCATTCTTTATATCTCATCAGACGCTGGCCGAGATGCTCCAGTTCCTCATACAGCTGCTGGATCTCTGGTTTTCTTTTTCCTTTTCCATAAACGAACTCAATCCTTTCTCCAGAGGCAACCGTATTCAGGTTCTTCTGCAGCTTCAGGATTTCAAGCGGAGAGCAGTTATCAATCTCAATGACTGTATTATTTGTAAGTTTCTTATGTTTTGACAGCTTCCTTTTCCGGTTCTTTTCTATTACACTGCGGACTTTATCCATTCCTTCAATCACAAACATTTGTGCATTCCCGATATCATACTTTTCCCCATAACCATTCTCCTGCAAAAATGTATTATACCTGGTAAAGGTCAGTTCGATAGAATCCAGCAGGCTAGCCAGATGGTAATTGATCGTCCCTCGCCAGACAAACGTATAGCGGTTTGCATTGGCTTCAATTTTAGTCCCATCAATAAAAAGTTCTTTCAGTGTAACAAGTCCTTCTTTTTGCAAACGGCGCAAGAACTGGTAATTAAGATCATCCAATATTTCAGAAGTTAGCTTTTTCCCTTTAAATCCATAAAAAGCGTCCCGTTTTGGTTTCTGCCCATGGGTCAGCCAGATAAAAGCGAGATCCCTTTCACATAATTCTACAATACGGTCAACAGAACGTACCCCTCGCATGTTTGCGTAAGTAACCACAGCATACATCATAATTGGGTTATACCCGGTTCTTCCCTTATCTGAACAATTGGCCAACAGACCAGAAAAATCTAAATCCTCCATCACTTTTTTCAGGGTATAGACTGGATCGTCGTCAGGTAAACTCAATTCGAAGAAACTAAAGTTAATTTTCTGTTGCCCAAACTCAAAAAAGTCGTTATAATAATTAGTTG
>CAVEKJ010000143.1:0-5608 GCA_963616205.1 Prevotella sp. | reverse complement strand
ATGAGATCAGCATGGAGATCACGAAGCTCCTCGATGCTGTGCACAGAAGCGAAGAATACCAGGAATATCAGAAACAGGCAGCCGAGCTTGAAAAAGATCCGGAGCTGAAAGCCAGAGTGATGAGATTCCGGGGAGATAATTTCAGACTGCAGACTCAGGCTGGCAAAGATGAGCTGTTCCAGGTTACGGAACAGCTCAACCGGGAGTCTGCAAGCCTGAGACAGAACCTGAAAGTAAATGCCTATCTTGACGCCGAACTTGCGCTGTGCAGACTGATGCAGCGGATATGCAGAACGCTGGTAGCCGGGATAGACATACAGATTCCTGACTTATAGGAGGAAGAAAGACTATGGCAGACACAAGAGAAAAGGCAGGCAGAGCCGGTGTTTTTCTGGCTGGAGGGATATTTAAGATCGCTCTGTATATCTGTATCATTGTATTTCTGATCTGGGTGGGAAAATCCGCATATCAGTTCGGGTATGATGTGTTTAACCAGCAGGCTATGAGCCCGGGAGAAGGCCAGCAGGTCACTGTGGTCATAAAAGAAGGATCTTCCGCATATAAAGTAGGCAAGACACTGGAGCAGAAGGGACTTATCAAAAATGCACTGGCATTTGCCGTACAGGAAAGAATGTCCGCATATCACGGACAGATCAAAGCCGGTACATACCTTCTCAGTACAGCATATACGCCAACCAGAATTCTGGCGGTACTGTCAGGAGAAGAGAGCGAGGAAGGATCGGGCAGCCAGTGATCATAGAAGAGCGTATGAAAACCTATATCAACTCTCTTGATATGGGTAATACTCCGTTTCTGCAGGAGCTGGAAACAAAGGCACTTGAAGAACGGGTGCCGATCATCCGAAGGGATATGCAGAGTTTTATGAGGATGCTTCTGGCATTAAAACAGCCGAAGCGCATTCTGGAGGTGGGGACTGCCGTAGGCTTCTCCACACTTCTTATGTGTGAATATGGACCGGAAGATCTTAAGATCGTTACCATAGAAAATTACGAAAAAAGGATTCCTGTGGCAAAAGAAAATTTCAAACGTGCAGGAAGAGAAAACCAGATTACACTTCTGGAAGGAGATGCCGGCGAGATCTTGAAAACCCTTACCGGAACCTTTGATATGATCTTTATGGATGCGGCCAAGGGACAGTATATCCACTGGCTTCCCGATGTGCTGCGTCTGATGAAGGAAGGAAGTGTTCTGGTATCTGATAACGTACTGCAGGAGGGAGACATTATTGAGTCTCATTATCTTGTGGAACGGCGAAACCGAACAATTTATAAAAGAATGAGAGAATATCTCTGGCAGCTGACCCACAGTCCGGTGCTTCGGACATCGGTACTCCCACTTGGGGACGGGGCGGCTGTAAGCGTAAAAACAGGAGAACAGGCTTATGAAACGACCAGAACTATTGGTTCCGGCGAGCAGCCTTGAGGTTTTAAAGGTTGCCGTCATATATGGTGCAGATGCCGTTTATATCGGCGGAGAAGCCTTTGGACTTCGTGCAAAGGCCAAGAATTTTTCAAAAGAAGACATGTGCGAGGGAATCGCGTTTGCCCATGCACATGGTGTAAAAGTTTATGTGACAGTGAATATCCTTGCACACAACAGTGATCTTGAGGGTGTCCGGGAATATCTTCAGGAGCTGAGGGAGATCGGGCCGGATGCACTGATCATTGCAGATCCGGGAATCTTTATGTATGCAAAAGAGATCTGTCCGGAGATCGAACGCCACATCAGTACACAGGCCAACAATACCAATTATGAGACCTATCGTTTCTGGTACAATCTTGGTGCCAAGCGCGTGGTAAGTGCCAGAGAGCTTTCTCTGGAGGAGATCCGTGAGATCCGGGCACACATTCCGGATGATATGGAGATCGAGACGTTTATCCACGGGGCAATGTGTATTTCCTATTCCGGAAGATGCCTTCTCAGTAACTTTATGGCAGGCAGGGATGCCAATCAGGGAGCCTGTACACATCCGTGCAGATGGAAATATTCCGTTGTGGAAGAAAAGCGCCCTGGAGAATATATGCCGGTATTTGAGAATGAGAGAGGAACTTTTATTTTCAATTCCAAGGATCTCTGTATGGTGGAGCATATGGAAGATATTCTCACAAGCGGTATTGACAGCCTGAAGATCGAAGGTCGTATGAAGACCGCCCTTTATGTGGCAACTGTGGCCAGAACCTACCGGAAGGCCATTGATGACTGCCTGGAGAGTGTGGAAAAGTATCATGCCAATATGTCGTGGTATCAGGAACAGATATCAAACTGCACCTACCGTCAGTTTACAACCGGATTCTTTTATGGAAAGCCGGATGAGAATACACAGATCTACGACAGCAATACTTACGTAAGAGAGTATACTTACCTTGGTTTTGCAGAAGAGATTGATGAGAGAGGACTTGCAAGACTGACACAGAGAAACAAGTTTTCTGTGGGAGAGACCATCGAGATCATGAAACCGGACGGAAGAAACATTCCGGTTACTGTGGAAGCTATCTACAATGAAGAAGGCGAATCCATGGAGAGTGCACCACATGCACAGCAGAGGATTTATGTGAAACTGACCGAGACACCGGAGGTATTTGATATCCTTCGAAGAGGTGAATAAAGCGGATGTTTCAGGGGGAGAACGAAAAGAACGTTCTCCCCTTTACTTTTCCGGAAAAAGAGTCCGAAGTTTTCGCAGGGCATTTTTTTCGATACGGGATACGTAGGAACGGCTGATAGAGAGGTCACGGGCAATCTCTCTCTGGGTCAGTGGTTCCTGGCCATTCAGGCCGTAGCGGCAGCAGATCACCTGATATTCCTTGGGAGTGAGGACGGCTCGGATATACCGGAGCAGATGAGAGATATTGTCCCGCTTAAAGCAGTCTTCCACAACATCTACGGGAGGACTTTCAATGATATCCAGAAGGCTGATCTCATTGCCTTCCCGGTCCGTGCCAATGGGTTCGTAGAGGGAAACTTCCCTGGAACGTTTCTTTCGGGCCCGGAGCATCATGAGCAGTTCGTTGTCAATGCATCGTGCCGCATAGGTGGAAAGTTTGGAAGTGCGGCCCGGATCAAAGGTGGAAATGGCTTTGATCAGGCCTATAGTGCCTATGGAGATCAGATCATCCGGATCCTCGTCACAGCCCTGATATTTTTTTGCAACGTGGGCTACGAGGCGGAGATTGTGTTCAATGAGGATATTTTTTGCCTCCGGATCGCCCCTTTGGAATTGCAGAAGATAAAACTGTTCTTCTACGGAAGACAGCGGTTTCAGAAAGGTTTTCAAGGATTCACCTCAAAGGGGATTTCTTTATAGCTTATGAGCCGGACGTGCTTTTCGTGCTTTTCCAACAGGAACTTTAGAAAAAGGACAAAGGCGAACACCTGTTGCACCACATTCTGATCTGGTGTATAATCATAAAATATGAGTGACAACAATCAGTGTATATTGATGAGGAGTATATATTTTGAAAAAGAGGATAGAACAGCTTCTTAACGGAAAATTTATTTATGAACAGCCTGAGCTTCTGTTTTCACAGGATCGTATTTCCACTTCCCTGAAAGCAGGAGAGACTACGAAGGACGAAATCTATTTCGGTACCGATGACAATCGCAGGATCAGTGGATTTGTGACTTCTTCTGACCGGAGGCTGGTACCGGGATTTGACCGTTTTTCAGGAACTACGGTGCGTATGCCTTACGGGGTGGATGCAGAGGGAATGAAACCGGGAGAGAGCTTTGAAGGCTGGCTGTGTTTTACCACCAGTATCGGAGAATATAAACTGCCTTTCACTGTACAGGTACAGGCAGAAGAAGTAAAGAGTGCAGGCAGAAAGGTCGCTTCCCTGGACGAATTTCTTCACATTGCGAAGGAAGATTTTCATGAGGCTTACCGGATCTTTACAGAACGTCATTTTGCCCTGATCCTTAAAGATCAGAGTGAGAAGATCCGTTCCCTTTATGCGGGAATGTCCCAGCAGCCGGTGACTTATCAGCATCTGGAGGAATTTCTGATCGCAGCCGGTGCCAAGGAGAAGGTGACACTGGATCTGAACAGAGAGGAAGCCAGTTTCTATGATGTCAGTGAATCCATCCAGGAATCACTTTACATCCACAGGAGCGGATGGGGGCATCTGCGGGCCGATATTGAGGTGAACGGGGATTTTCTGGAGGTTGGCAAGCATGTGGTCACCGAGGAGGATTTTATCGGAAGCACCTGCGAGATAAACTATGTGATCCGACAGGAAAAACTGGGAAAAGGGAATCAGTACGGTGAGATCCTCGTGAGAACGCCCTACCAGAAACTGGTATACCATGTGCTGGCATCCAGAGGAACGGAAAGTGCCGTGAACCTGGATCTTCTGGAAAAACAGTACCGGGTTTCTCTGATGAAAGAATACCTTGGATATCTCTGTGGGAAAACGGATTTCCAGGCCTTTGCAGCCTTTGCTCATGAGAAACTTGACCGCATGGGCGAAAGCGGGCTGAAATATCCGGAATATCAGCTTCTGGAAGCCTATGTCCTTCATCTGGAAGGAGAGGATGACAGAGCATCGGAGATCCTGGAGCGTTATCAGAACAAATCTTTTCATCATAATGAACTGGAACTGGCCGGACTTTATTTATATCTGTGCACACTGGTGGGACTTTACCGGGATAAGGAGCAGGCACTCCGCAAAGTTCAGAATTTCCAGATGCAGAAGGAGGACAGTTTTATCCTTCTGAAACTGGTGTTTGAGATGGATCACAGCCTTTCTCCATCCAGAAAGATCTTTTTGATGGAGGAGCTTTTTGAGAGGGGATGTACAAGCCCGTTTCTGTATCTGGAAGCGTGGAACAGTATCTGCAAGGATATGTCTCTTCTGCACCGTATGAATGGGTTCTGGGCCCAGGTATTTCTTTTTGCGGGAAAAGAACAGCTTCTGACAGAAGAACTTGTCATGCGTCTTGCGTATCTTTCCGGCTATGAGAAAACCTTCAACGAAAGCCTGTATCGTGCCATGACCATGGGCTGTGAGGCGTTTCCGTCAGATGATACGGTGGAAGCGATCTGTAAATATATCATGAAGGGAAATCCAAGAAAGCCGGAATATTTCCGCTGGTTTTCCGCTGCTGTGGACCGTGGGATAAGGATCACACGTCTGTATGAATATTATGTGGAAACACTGGATACCTCTTACCGGAGAGTTCTGCCGAAGCCGCTTCTGATGTATTTTAACTATAATAATAACACGCTGGGAGATTCCAAGCGTGCGTATCTGTATGCGTGCATCATTGCCGGGAAAGAACGGGATCCTCAGACTTATGAGAGCTACCGGGAAAACATGAAGGAATTTGCTTTCCGCAAGCTCCGGGAAGGCCGGATGAATGAGAATTATGCGGCTGTTTATCAGGAGTTTATGAGGGAGCCGTCAAACAGTGAGGAAGCTTTGGCGATCGCTTCCAGGATGTTTACCTGCCGGTTGTATACTGATGACCCAAAGGTCCGCAGTGTGATCGTCCGCCACAGGGAAATGAAACAGGAGGAGATCTACCCATGTATCCATGGCATCGCATATCCGCGTATCTACAGTGAAGATGCGGCAGCGCTGTTCCAGGA
>CAVEKJ010000142.1:416-5619 GCA_963616205.1 Prevotella sp. | reverse complement strand
ATCCACCAGCACTTCCCAAAGGATTGTATTTTCCGGCAGAAATACGTTGGCGATATGGTTCAGAAGCATGGTAAAAATTGCCAGATACTTGATGGCCTCCCGGGTCAGGCCCGGTTTTTCTGTTGTTGGCATAATGTTAAGTTCTCCTTTTGTGTGGTATGTAATACTCTTATCTTACACTTCCTTCTGCTCCCGGACAACCAGGTTTACAGACTTTTCATAAACTTCATAAAATTTTCCACTCAATATCCAATGCCCATATCATGAGATGGATCGTGCATTCTCCATATTATAACGGATCATACCGGATTCTTTCTTCCATAAATCTGGATATCTCTCTTTTTTTATGCTAAAATCCTCCTGTAAAACAAAACTAACTTATGGGAGGAACTTCATACATTATGGACCTTATGACAAAACTTCAGTCCGTTTTTATCATCATCGCCGCGCTGATCGGACTGGCACTTGGATATCTCACGGGATTCGGAGATTTCTCTGTTCATCTGATCGAACCATTTCTGATGGTTCTTCTGTACTTTGTTTTTCTGTCTGTGGATGGAAAAAAATTCCGGGATTCTTTCCGGAATCTGAAATTTACGGCAACTGCCATAGCGGTAAATTTTATCTGGACGCCAGTTTTTTCTTTTATTCTGGGAATCCTGTTTTTCCGGAATGTAATTGATCTGCAAATGGGACTGATGATGCTTCTAGTAACACCATGTACAGACTGGTATCTGATCTATACCGGGCTTGCAGGAGGAAATGTGGAACTTGGCGCTTCCATCTTGCCTCTGAACCTGCTGCTCCAGATCCTGCTGATGCCGGTTTATCTGTTTCTGTTCTTTGGCGGAAGTGTGCAGTATGACGTAGTTTCCACACTTATTAGTATTGTAGGCGTGCTGATCCTGCCGTTTCTTCTCTCACTGCTCACCAAGATCCTCGAAAAAAGAGTTCCATCACTTCGCCCGTCGATTACCTGGCTTCGAAACAGCGGGGATAACGGACAGCTGCTTTTTCTCTGCCTGGCTGTCATTTCCATGTTTGCGTCTGAGAGCAAAGAACTGTTTCAACATCCCGTATTGCTCTTGAAAATGCTGATCCCGCTGATCATTTTCTTTGCTGTGAACCTGTTTCTGGTACAGTTTCTGGGAAGCCGGCTGAAATTCGCCTACGAAGACAATATTGCTCTTAATTTCACTACTCTGGCACGGAATTCCCCGCTTTCCCTGGCCATTGCAGTTGCCGCTTTTCCGGATCGTCCTCTGATCTCACTGGCCCTTGTTATCGGTCCGCTGATCGAGCTTCCCTGCCTGGGAATTATTGCGGGTATTCTTAAGAAAAGGACGGTTGCCTTTTTCCATCGGTAAGCTTATACTGTAGAAAGCGTGTTATTTTATATGGCAGAAATTATCAGTAAATAATAAAAAACAATGAATGCGGAGGAATTATCGATCATGATCCAGGATATCGCACCACATACCTATCACAACGAGTACAAACCTGTGGCTCCGGATAAAACAAGCCACATCCTCGCCTATGAAGAAGGAAAGATCCTTATGAAAAAAGACGGCGAGACTATGACGCTTCCAAGCTTTGGTGAGCTGGAAGGAAAAGTCGAGAACCTTTATGAAAACTATATCTATCTCTTCTCTGTTGACGAAGAACATTTTTACCTGATTCCGGATCTTGACACCAGTCTTCTGCCGGATTACCAGTTCGAGATTACCAGAGTTCTCCGTACAGCAGAACCACAGTATCTGGCCTTTGCCGGGATCACCGGATACCAGCTTTTCCAGTGGTACAGCAAACGTCGTTTCTGCGGCTGCTGCGGCAAACCGATGGTACACGACAAGACAGAGCGCAAGATGATCTGCCCTTCCTGCGGAAATGGCGAATACCCTGTACTTTCTCCTGCTGTGATCGTAGGTGTTACCAACGGTGACAAACTGATTCTCTCCAAATATGAAGGACGCAACCACACCCGCTACGCCATGATCGCAGGTTTTGCGGAAATCGGAGAAACCATCGAGGAAACTGTACACCGTGAAGTCATGGAAGAAATCGGCGTAAAGGTCAAAAACCTCCGCTACTACAAGAGCCAGCCATGGTCCTTCTCAGGAACCCTTCTGTTCGGCTTCTACTGCGACCTGGACGGCGACGATACTCTGACTGTAGACCACAACGAACTTTCCATGGCCTCCTGGTTTAACCGTGAAGACATCCCGGATGAAGGCGATAATATCAGCCTTACCAAGGAAATGATGATGGCGTTTAAACATGGGAAAGCCTGAAGCATTACTTATCTGATTTCATAAAAAAAAGCACCGGTCATTCAACGTATTCTGTTGAATGCCGGTGTTTTTTATTTGCGCCATAACATCTAGTCTCTGCCGAATTATTTATCTGCTGTCAGATGCCAGATATCTCTGTTGTACTCTTCAATCGTTCTGTCGGATGAAAAGTATCCAGCTTTTCCAATGTTCACAAGCATCTTCTCTGCCCATGCAGTTCTGTCCTCATAATCGGACAGTGCCTGGTCTTTTACTTTCACATAATCCTGGAAATCAAGAAGGGTCATGAACCAGTCTTTGCTTACGATCTCGTGATGCAGTCTCTTTAAGTGCTCCTCACTTCCAATGGCAAGAAGTTCTTTTCCGATAATAAAGTCTACCGCACGGCGGATACGCTCGTCTTTCTCATAGAACTCTCTGGAACAGTAGTCAGCCTTCTCATAATGTTTGATAACCTGCTCACTGGACTCACCGAAGATATAGATATTATCTTTGCCTACCAGCTGGCTGATCTCCACGTTTGCACCGTCCATAGTTCCCAGTGTTACCGCACCGTTCAGCATAAACTTCATGTTACCGGTTCCGCTGGCTTCCTTGGATGCAAGGGAAATCTGCTCGGAGATATCGCAGGCCGGGATCAGTTTCTCTGCTGCACTTACGTTGTAGTTTTCCACCATGACAACCTTCATGTATGGGGAAACTTCCGGATCCTTGTTGATAAGTTCCTGTAAGCAGAGGATCAGGTGGATAATGTCCTTCGCAATGATGTATGCAGGAGCTGCTTTTGCACCGAAAATAAAGGTTACCGGGCGCTGCGGCTTCTCACCGGCTTTGATCTTCAGATAACGGTCGATGATATACAGTGCGTTCAGCTGCTGACGTTTGTACTCGTGGAGACGTTTGATCTGGATATCATAAACACTGTGTGTGTTGATCTCCTCCCCTGTGTTGGCTTTGATAAACTCTGCACATCTCTTCTTTGCATCCTGTTTGATCTTCAGGATATTGGCAAGCACGTCCTGATTTCCTTTAAAGTCAAGCATCTTGTCAAGCTCAAAGGAATCTTTGCGGAAGCCGTCACCGATCATGGATGTAATGTACTCTGTCAGCGGATGGTTGCAGTGAAGGAGCCATCTGCGGAAAGTGATTCCATTGGTCTTGTTATTGAATTTCTCCGGATAGATCTCATAGAACTGATGAAGCTCTGTCTCTTTCAGGATGTCAGTATGAAGGGACGCAACACCATTGATGGAAAATCCGTAATGGATGTCCATATGTGCCATGTGAACCAGGTCATTTTTGTCGATAATGGCAAGATTTTCCTGCGGATATTTTGCCTTGATCCGCTCGTCCAGTTTGCGGATGATCGGCATCAGGTGTGGAACAACCTCTTCAAGATAAGAGATCGGCCATTTCTCAAGCGCCTCTGCAAGGATGGTATGGTTGGTGTAAGCGCATACGTGAGATACGATGTCGCATGCTTCCTCAAACTCGATTCCGCGCTCTGTGAGAAGACGGATCAGTTCCGGAATTACCATACTCGGGTGTGTATCATTGATCTGGATCACTGCGTAATCTGCAAGGTCGTGAAGGTTGGAGCCTTTGGACACCGCCTCGTCCAGGATCAGCTGTGCCGCATTGCTTACCATAAAGTACTGCTGATAGATACGAAGCTTTCTTCCGGCATCGTCGCTGTCATCCGGATACAGGAACAGTGTCAGATTGTGGAGCAGATCTTTTTTGTCAAAGGAGATTCCCTCTCCTACAATGCTCTCATCTGCAATATCAATGTCAAAGAGGCGAAGCTTGATGGCTTTGTTCTCATAGCCTGCCACATCAATATCATAAAGTGTGGATTTCAGCATAAATCCCTTAAACGGTACATAATAGGAAACGCCTGCATCTGTAAGCCAGCTCTCCGGCTCGATCCACGGGTTCGGAGTCTCAAACTGAAGATGATCTTTAAACTCCTGTTTAAAAAGTCCAAGATGATAGTTAAGGCCGATTCCCTCTCCAGGAAGTCCAAGTGTTGCGATGGAATCCAGGAAGCAGGCTGCCAGACGTCCAAGTCCGCCGTTTCCAAGAGATGGCTCCGGCTCGATCTCCTCGATCATGGAAAGTTCTTTGCCGTTTTCTTTGAGGTATTTGGCAACTTCGTCGTAAACCCCCAGGTTGATCAGGTTGTTGGAGAGAAGTTTACCGATAAGGAACTCTGCGGAAATATAATAGATTTTCTTTTTTCCGTCCTGGTAGCCACGGCCTTTCAGCTGTTCTTTTGTCCAGGAGAGAAGTCCGTGATAGATTTCCTCGTTTGTACAGTCTTTTACATTTTTGTTATATTTAGCTTCAAATACTTTGCTTAATGATTCCATTTGGGATCTCCTTTCATTGATCTTTATGGGATGAAATATGTTTTTACAAGGTTATTTGCTTTGTTTTTGATGGTATTAGGATATCACGCATCAAGATACAAAAATATAACAATCCTGTCATGATATGCAAGATATTTGCCAGACTGCCTGAACTGCCGCCTTAAGATCTGCCGAAATAAGCTTAAGTCTGTCTCATGCTCTTTCTGTACTTATGAGGGGAAACTTCATTGGCCTGCTGAAATTTCTTGATAAAATAGCTTGTACTGTTGAACCCCACATTCATGGCGATCTCCGTCACCGGTGCGTCGGAATGTGTCAGGAGGTATTTCGCCTTCTCCATCCGGAAATCATTGATGTATTCCACCAGCGTTTTTCCCGTATACTGACGGAAAAGCTTCATAAAATAATACTCACTGTAATTGGAAAGCCCGGAAAGGTCTGAAACCGCAAGGTTCTCCTGATAATGAAGGCTGATATAATCCAGAACTTCCTTTACTGCCGCAAGGCTTTTGTTCTGCTCTGTGGTTACCGGAATAATAT
>CAVEKJ010000142.1:0-406 GCA_963616205.1 Prevotella sp. | reverse complement strand
ATATAATGTTCTGTCAGCATCTCATAAAAGAAATCAAAGAACAGCATTTTCAGCTTCACATAGAAATATGACTTTTTCTCCGTGTGACATTCATGTATCTGTAAAAAAATCTCTCTCAGCTTCTCATAGCCGGAATCTCCCTCTTCTATATGATGGCAGAATTCTGCCTTGTTTTCCATCAGCGGTGCCACCACACATTCCTGGCAGATATCTCCCGGCTGTCCAGCCAGAAATCCCAGGCCAAATACCACGCTCTTATAATAGAGAGGATTTTTAAGGTCTGTCCGCATACTGTGGAGAACCCCGCAGTTTACGATCAGGATATCTCCCTTTTTCAGGCGGATACTCTCCCGGTTCAGTCTGGCAAAACCACTGCCTTTTTCAATATACATGATCTCCATCTCAC
>CAVEKJ010000141.1:0-5630 GCA_963616205.1 Prevotella sp. | reverse complement strand
ACAAGAAACGAGGAGCTCATCGAGCTTCTGGAGCTGCAGAAATCCCTGACTTACTTTATCACATCCCTCCGGTCCAACGAGGTTGTGCTGGAGAAACTTCTCAAGATCGACAGCATCAAAAAATATCCGGAAGATACGGATCTTCTGGAGGATGTCATCACTGAGAACAAACAGGCGATCGAAATGGCGAATGTGTACAGCGGGATCCTGAACGGAACCATGGATGCTTTTGCCTCCATCATTTCCAATAACATGAATATTGTCATGAAAGTACTGGCGATCATTACCATCGTAATGAGTATTCCGACCATCGTGTTCAGTGCCTACGGAATGAACGTAGCCGGTTCCGGTATGCCGTTATCACAGAGTCCATGGGGCTTTCTGATCATTATCCTGTTTTCTGTGGCGATCAGTGTTGTGGCAGCGATCATTCTTTCCAAGAAGCGGTTTTTCTGATTTGCTGAAAGGAGAATTTAATGAAATTTATCAACAAACTGGAACGTAAATTTGGAAGATTCGGGATTCCCAATCTGACAGTTTATATTATTGGATGTTATGTGCTGGGATATTTTCTGGCCATGTTTGCTCCGGGAGTGCTGGATATGCTGAGCCTTGATATGTCCATGGTCATGAAAGGACAGATCTGGAGGCTGGTGACCTGGGTGATCTATCCACCTTCCAGCGTGGGAGGAACCAGTAATCTTGTAATGTTTCTTCTTGCGATCTTTTTCTTTTATTATCCGATAGGAACTTCTCTGGAACGTACCTGGGGAACATTCCGCTATACACTGTATATTTTTTCAGGATTTTTATTTACTGTGATCGCTGCAGTGCTTCTGCATATATTTACAGGCGGTTATGTGATGATGAATGGGATTACCTATTCTCTTGGAGGTGGCATTTTTACCACTTATTATATCAGTCTTTCTATTTTCCTTGCCTATGCAGTTACTTATCCGGATCTTCAGTAACTCCTCATGTTTGTGATCCCGATCAAGATGAAATGGATGGCGTTTGTATACGGACTGTTCATTGCATGGGATATCGTATCATATCTTAGAGTTGGACTTTGGGTAGGCGTTGTGCCGATCGTAGCATCACTTTTGAACTTTGTGATCTTTTATTTCAGTACGCGGGACATGAACCGTTACAATCCGAAAGAGATCCGCAGGAAGCAGCAGTTTAAGAAGGCTATGGCCCCGACCAGAACGGGCTATGGTCCGGATGGGATTGCCAAGCATAAATGTGCGATCTGTGGACGTACCGAAAAAGATGATCCAAATCTGGAGTTCCGCTTCTGCTCAAAGTGCAAGGGAAATTATGAATATTGCCAGGATCATTTATTTACGCACAAACACGTACAGTAAAACGTAAAAAAGAGGGAGGATATTCTATTATGAAAAGAACAAAGATCATCTGTACACTTGGACCTGCCAGCAACAACAGGGAAACTCTGAAGGCTCTTATGGAGAATGGAATGGATATTGCCAGATTCAACTTTTCTCACGGAGACCACGAGGAGCAGAAGGGCCGTGTGGACATGATCAAAGAGCTTCGTGAGGAACTGGATATGCCGATTGCGATGCTTCTTGATACAAAAGGACCGGAGATCCGTACCAGGCTTTTGAAGGACGGACAGAAGGTAAGGCTGGAGTCAGGAAACCGGTTTGTACTTGGGATCGGTGATTTTGAAGGTGATGAAAAGAAGGTTGCCATTACCTATGAGACACTTTACCAGGATGTAAAACCAGGAAACCGTATCCTTATTGACGACGGTCTGATCGAACTGGAGGTTAAAGAGATCAGCGGAACAGACATTGTCTGTGAGATCTTAAACGGCGGTGAGCTTGGAGAGAAAAAGGGTGTTAATGTTCCCTATGTAAAAGTAAATCTTCCGGGAATCACGGAGCAGGATAAGAACGACATTCTTTTTGGTATTGAGCAGAAATTTGATTTCATCGCGGCATCCTTCGTCCGTTCCGCAGAGGTGATCCGGGAGATCAGAGCACTTCTGGATGACAATGGCGGACAGGATATCGGCATTATTGCGAAGATTGAGAATGCAGAAGGTGTGGACAACATTGATTCTATCATTGAGGTTTCTGACGGAATTATGGTTGCCCGTGGTGACCTTGGAGTGGAAATTCCGGCCAGCCAGGTACCCCATGTGCAAAAGGAGATCATCCGCAAGTGTAATGAGCATTATACACCGGTTATCACAGCCACACAGATGCTGGACTCCATGATCCGTAATCCACGTCCGACCCGTGCAGAGGTAGCGGATGTTGCCAATGCGATCTACGATGGAACCGATGCGATCATGCTTTCCGGAGAGACAGCGGCCGGTAAATATCCGGTTGATGCACTTCGGATGATGGCAGAGATCGCAGAGATGACAGAGCCACATCTGGATTATAAAGTATTCATCGAGCACCGTTCCATGGATGGAAGAGAGCAGATATCCAGTGCGGTAGGTCTTGCTGCGGTACGTACTGCCAAGAATCTGAAGGCGGATGCGATCGTGACACCTACTATGGGAGGAAATACAGCAAGACTGATTTCCAATTTCCGTCCGAAGGTTCCGATCTATGCGATCACACCGAATTCAACAATCCAGCATAAACTTCAGCTGATCTGGGGCGTGACACCGCTGAAGGGATACGAGAGAGATACAACAGACCATATTATCTCACAGGCTATGAATGTTGTACGCAGCCGTCATCTGGTCCACAGCGGAGACCTTGTTGTATTTACAGCAGGAGATCCTGCAACAAACATGACAAACGGTCAGGGTGCAGTCACGAACATGATGCACGTGATCGAGGCAAAATAAAACTGCTGTTTACAGGGTGGGCAGCAATTGAACAAAACAGGAGATGCAGTTATTATGAAAAAAGTACCATTTGTGACACTTGAGAAACTGAATGAGATTACTGAAAAATACCCGACACCTTTTCATCTTTATGACGAGAAAGGGATCCGCGAGAATGCAAAGGCCCTCAAGGAAGCTTTCGCATGGAACAAAGGATTCAAGGAGTTTTTTGCAGTAAAGGCAACACCGAACCCGTATCTGATCAACATTCTGCAGGAGTATGGCTGTGGCTGTGACTGCTCCTCTGCAACAGAGCTTATGATGGCTAAGGCAGTTGGTTGCAAAAAAGGCGACATCATGTTCTCCTCCAACGATACACCGGAGAAAGAGTTCAAATATGCAGATGAGATCGGTGGTATCATCAACCTTGACGATATCACACATATCGAGAGTGTAGAGCATGCCCTTGGAAAAATTCCGGAAGTGATCAGCTGCCGTTACAATCCCGGCGGAGTATTTAAGATCAGCAATGGCATCATGGACAACCCGGGAGATGCCAAATACGGAATGACAACCGAGCAGATCTTTGACGCTTTCCGCATCCTGAAATCCAAAGGCGCCAAAGAGTTCGGAATCCATGCATTCCTTGCCAGCAACACAGTAACCAACGATTACTATCCAATGCTTGCGAAGGTTATGTTTGAGCTTGCCGTAAAACTTCAGAAGGAGACAGGCGCACACATTAAATTCATCAATCTTTCCGGTGGTATCGGAATTCCTTACAAACCGGATCAGGAGCCGAACGACATCCGTGTGATCGGTGAAGGTGTCCGCAAAGTTTACGAAGAAGTTCTTGTTCCGGAAGGAATGGGCGATGTTGCGATCTACACAGAGCTTGGACGTTTCATGATGGGACCGTATGGCTGTCTTGTTACAAAAGCCATCCACGAGAAACATACACACAAAGAGTACATCGGCGTAGATGCCTGCGCGGTAAACCTGATGCGTCCGGCTATGTATGGTGCTTATCATCACATTACCGTTATGGGTAAAGAGAATGAGCCATGTGACCATAAATATGATGTGACAGGTTCCCTCTGCGAGAACAATGACAAATTTGCCATTGACCGTATGCTTCCGAAGATCGACATGGGAGACCTTCTTGTGATCCACGATGCAGGTGCTCATGGTTTTGCAATGGGTTATAACTACAATGGTAAACTGAAATCAGCAGAGATCCTTCTTCATGAGGACGGCAGCTTTGAGATGATCCGCCGTGCCGAGACACCGAGAGATTATTTTGCAACATTTGACTGCTTCCCTGTTTTTGAAAAACTTCTTCAGGATGAAGATGAACTGAAATAAAAGATAGCTTTAAGTTATGAAAAGAGGCTTTCCATGCATGTGGATAATCATGTATGGAAGGCCTTTTCTGTGAAATGGATTTTGCTATTTCCGGTTGTCGGAAATTTCTGCCAGAGCTTTTTTAAATTCAAAGGAAAACAGGATGGCCGTAAATGTAACAGCCAGGATATCTGCAACCGGTTCTGCCATATAAACCGCATTTGTCTGGTTAGCACGGAAAATAGCGGGCAGAATATAGATCAGTGGGATAACCAGCACAAATTTCCGGACAATGGCCACAATGATGGAATCTTTGGCTCTGCCAAGGGAGATAAAGGTCATCTGGCAGGCAATCTGGATACCAAAGATAAACACAACTGCCATATAGATACGGAGTGCTGTTTTTGTAAAAGCAAGCAGTGTGCTGTCAGATGTGAACATTCCTGCAAAGATCTGGGGGAAGATCATAATGATCATCCACAGGATCACAGAATACAAAACGCTTGTTTTTACAAGAAGCTTAAATGTGGAGCGGACACGTTTTTTATTGCGTGCGCCGTAATTGTAACTGATAATAGGCTGTGCACCCTGGCCAAGCCCCTGAAGAGGAAGCATGGCAAACTGCATGACGCTGGTGAGGATGGTCATGGCTCCTACAGCAATGTCTCCGCCATATTTTAAAAGAGAAGAGTTGTAGCAGACGGAGATAACACTTTCACTGAGCTGCATGACAAAGAGAGAAGAGCCAAGTGCCATACAGGGCAGAAGGATCTCGGCTTTCAGTTTCATGGTGCTTTTTCGAAGTCGCAGGAAGGTCTTTTTTCCAAAGAGGAAAGAGAGTACCCAAATACAGGAAAATGCCTGGGAGATCACTGTTGCCAGAGCAGCGCCCCGGACACCCATGTGGAACCCGAAGATAAAAACCGGATCCAGGATAATATTGGAAACTGCACCGATCAGTACGGAGAGCATTCCTGTTTTTGCAAATCCCTGAGCAGTGATGAAATTATTCATACCAAGAGTCAGCTGTACAAAGATGGTTCCTGTTGCGTAAATATTCATATATCCCACCGCATAATCGATGGTATTTGTACTTGCACCGAAGGCAAGGAGAAAACTGCGGTTCCCGAGAAGCAGGATAGCAGTCAGGATCAGGGAGATGATGATCTGCATGGTAAAACAGTTTCCAAGAGTCTGTTCTGCTTTTTCGGTTTCGTTTTTTCCCATGAAGATGCTGGCTCTGGGAGCTCCTCCATTTCCCACCAGGGCAGCAAAGGCGGATACCACCATAATAAGTGGCATACAGACGCCGACACCGGTAAGGGCCAGAGCTCCGCTTTCGGGAATATGGCCGATATAGATGCGGTCTACAATGTTGTAGAGCGTGTTGATGAGCTGTGCGGCTACCGTAGGAAGGGCCAGACGCAGAAGCAGCTCTCCGACAGGCTCTGTGCCTAAAAAGCTTTTGTCTTTT
>CAVEKJ010000140.1:0-5670 GCA_963616205.1 Prevotella sp. | reverse complement strand
CTCCCCAATGATGAACTTATGTATGAGATGATTCATGCTGTTCTAAGTGAAATGTTAAAAATTATAGGAAAAGCATATATGATAGAGAAATGACGCTATGCCAGCTTCGGATATTGAAGCTGGCATTATTATTTGAACGAGTGCGGAATTTTGAGGAGTTTGTATTTTGATAATTATTGGATATGTATGATAGGATGACATCAAGAATCAATCAACCACAAGAAAACAGTATTCATAGCCCCAATAAAATTTTGGGAATATGGGAAAATGGGAGGAGATTAAGATGAACCCGGAAAAAATAATGTGCAATATCACAGAAATGTGCACCATAGCGGATAACAAGTCCAAAGAAATGTGTTCCATAGTAACTGACAAAGCTATTGCGGATGCAGAAGTGGGAAATGGCTTAATGGAACAAACCACTGATTGTACAAATGCAAGAGAGATGGTAACAACGGTTGGTAATGCAATGCCAGATGCCAAAGTATATCAGTATCTTGCAGAACAAATCCGAAGCAGTAAAACAACAGAAACAACAAATCCGGTAGAACAAGCAGGACTTACAAATTTACAATCGAGATTTGTTGATAGAACAATAAAATCTGTTTATGGCATGAATCCATACGTTAATATTGTGCATGTAGGTAGCTTGCCCGCCGAGTTTCAGTACAATGATGAGGAATTTCAGACTACGCAGGATGGTAAGTTGTTTTATAAAGGAAAGGAACTTATGAATTGCGTTGTTCGTATCATCCAGACAATTAGTGTTAAGACACATATTGAGTACAAATGTGAAGTTTATACAGGTGGACTAATGCTTGAGAGAACTGTTTCAAGTGGAAAATTTACCAGTATTAATTGGCTTCAGGAAACAATTCCCGGTTTTGCGACTAAAGGAGAAAAAAACGTAGCTTCACATGCAATTTATAAATATTTGAACAACATTGTTGCTCAATATGGTCACAAAAATATTCTCGAGAAAGAAAAGAAACCAGGGTGGATAAGGGTTAATGACAAGTTGATCTATCTTACTCCATGTGGAACCATTCCGGTAAGTGAGAATCAAATTGTATCGGAATACGGACAATGCTTCAGAAACATTGAGAGCGGTCAGGAAGGAAATATACATTTGTTCCTTAAAATGACTGAACTGACACCGGGTAACTGGACTGCTCCGATAATCTGCCTCTATACGGTAATGAGTTTTTCTTACAGTCTTTTAAAAATGGCAGATATACTTCCCAAATTTGTACTTTTTGTAAACGGACCACGAGGAAGCTATAAAACCAGTATGTCTCTCATACTGACTCAGCTTGAGAGAACTGAAAGTCCGAAATACAATTTAAAGGCGAGAGCAGCAGGACTTGAAACCGGATATAAAGAATATAAGGATGCAGTAATGTTGGTTGATGATCTTGCCCCAACAGAGGAACTTCGTGAGCGTAATATTATGCAGAGTAATCTTGAACTTGTAGTAAGAGCATTTGGCGATGGCACTGGTGTAAAGCGGAATTATGATTTCCAGAATGAAAAATTTGATGGAGAACAATATGAAGCTGAAGGTGGAGCTGTCATCACTGGTGAGTACACAACAGGCTGTGAATCCTCGTTAGCCAGATGCTTGTTTGTTCCATTGAAAAGAGATGAGGTAGATGTAGACCGTCTGACAGAATTACAAGAGCAGAAAACGGCTCTGACAACATTCCTGCTTGGCTATATTAACTACTTATCACAACGATATCGAGATATAATTCCGTTTCTAAAAATGCGAGGGAAAGAACTACGAAGTCAGTGTAAGGGGTTATTTTCCAATCCGAGGTATGGCGAATACTATGCACAATTAATGGTAGTAGCAGAGTTAGTGTTTAAAAAGTATGCAATCGAAACAAATCAGCTGGATTTTGATCAGGCAGAACAGCTGATGATAAGGTTTAATACCTATATACAGGAAGCAATACACTACAATGACAGCGTCCTTATTGAGAAATCTCCAATCGTAACACTTTGTCAGGCAATTATCACAAAAATAACAGAAAACAGATTTCCAGTTGTACCTAGAAATGCACAGATTGACGATGCAAGACATTATATTTTAGAAGATGCTGAAAGATGGTATATAAGACAAGGAGACATTCTGACAATGAAGAACGAATATGAAACAGAAAATGGCATAAAAAGGATTGAAGTTACAGCGGCAAGGCTCGCAAAAGACTTATGTGACAAAGAAATCGCAATGCCTTGTGATGAAGGAAAAACCCACCGATATGCAAAGAAAATCGGAAAATATAGATATGTTGTTATCGACAAGATGAAATTAAATCAAGTAGCCAATTTATAAGTAAGATCAAACGGAATCAGAGAAGGAGAGATTGATATGCAGAGCATGTATTACGGTGTAGATGAAGTAGAACAGGTTTTACAAATCAGCAAAAGCAAAAGTTACACGCTTATAAGAAAACTGAACGAAGAACTCAAACAGAAAGGCTTTATTACCATTGCAGGAAAGATTCCAAAGAAATATCTGGAAGAACGTTGCTATGGATTAGCAGAGAAAGAAGCATAGTCAGCAAGTGTCCCAGAGACTGTAAAGGTCTCTGGGGAAGAAAGGAGCAATATAATTGACAGTAAAGCAGAACGAGAAAGGCTTATGGGATGTTCAGTTCTACTACAAGGACTGGACAGGGAAAAGCGTGAAGAAGCATAAACGAAACTTTAAGACAAAGAGAGAAGCAGTAGCATGGGTGAATCAGTTTACAATGCAACAGGCTCATAATCTGAACATGGATTTCAAGGCTTTCTGGGAGATATACAGAAATGATATGAAGGAACGTCTGCGTGAGAACACCATGAGAAGCAAGGATTACATTGTAGAGCTAAAGATTTTGCCCTACTTTGGAAAACGGAACATCTCGGAGATTTCAGCGGCAGATATTCGGGAGTGGCAGAACACGTTACTGAAGAAGGGGTATTCTCAGACATATTTGCGTACGGTAAATAATCAGCTCTCCTGCATTTTTAATTATGCTGTGAAGTATTATGATCTTCCGAGGAATCCATGCCGTCAGGCAGGAACTATTGGAAAAAGTAAAGCGGATGAGATGAATTTCTGGACACAGGATGAATTTGAGCAGTTTATTTCCTGCATGGAAGATAAGCCAACTTCCCATTGTGGTTTTATGATTTTATACTGGACAGGCTGCCGAATTGGCGAACTGTTGGCTCTTACTTTAGAAGATTTTGACGAAGAAGAAAAAACTCTCAGGATAAATAAGTCCTATCAGAGAATCGGGAACAGAGATGTGATTACTGATCCGAAAACAAAAAAAGGAAAGAGAACCATCACATTACCGGATTTTCTGGTAACGGAGTTAAGGGAGTACACGGGTAGGCTGTATGGCCTCATGGCAAAAGACAGACTGTTCCAGAATACAACAAAAGCATACTGGGAGCATGAAATACAGAGAGGTGTTGAGTTATCAGGGGTAAAAAGAATCCGCTTACATGATCTGCGGCACTCTCATGCCAGCTTACTGATTTCGAAGCTAGGGGCACAGCCTAATCTGGTAGCGGACAGACTGGGACATGAAAAGATTCAGACAACATTATCTACATATTCTCATTTGTATCCAGATCAGTCACGAAAGCTGGCGGATCAGTTGGAGAAGTTAGCGGAAACGGATGAAAATTAACGGAAGGAGCAGAAAAATATGCCAGGACAACACAGCAATCCAACAATAGCGTTTCGTCCCACGCAATGGGAACGGGCAATGATTGAAGAACGTGTGAAAGCCAGCGGGTTGTATAAGAAAGATTTTATTGCAAGAAGCTGTATCTATTCCAATATTGTTGTAGTGGGAACAAAGCAGCGTGTACAGTACCTTGTAGAAGAATTACGAGAAACACAGATTGTTATGAAAGAGATCACCGAGCAGATTCTGTCCGGTGATTTCTCCATGTCAGGGGAAAGCTACAAGGAGCTTAAAGAAGATTATCTGGCGTTTATGATTACAATGGTGGATATTCTGAACGGAGCTGCTTATTTATTTGATAAGAAGCCAGATTCCGACAACAGGCATTGGAAAGAACAGCAGGAGATTCAGGAGTATTGTGAAGCACTTGGAAAGGATATCAGTGGAAAAGAAAAACAGGGCGAAAAAGGGATGTAACGGGCAAAAATGTAGTTGTGCAAAAACCAGATAATAGATATAATAATAGAAAAGAAGGTGAGAAAATGCAGGTATTAAATCTGGAAGAAAAGAATATAGAGCGTATGGAGGCTATTAACAAATTTACATTAATGGACGATACCTTTATGACGCAGGTTTTTTCAGGTGATTTAGAATGTACAGAAGAACTTTTGAAAATAATATTAAAGAGAACTGATTTGTCTGTGACAAAATCAGTTACACAGTTGACAATAGGAAATCTATTTGGACGATCTGTGAGACTTGACATTTATGCCAATGATACTACAGGAAAACAGTATGATATTGAAGTCCAACAGGATGATGGTGGAGCTGTTCCTGAACGAGCCAGACTTAACAGTGCATTATTTGATTCAAGGCTTACCACATCAGGAGAAAAATATAAAGAAATGCCAGAGACATACATTATCTTTATTACATCTAATGATGTTTTAAAGGGAGGACTTCCGGTATATACCATAGAAAGAACCATACAGGAAACAGGAGAACTGTTCGGAGATAAAGCACATATTGTTTATGTAAATGGTTCTTATAGAGGAAACGATGAAGTAGGATGGCTGATGCATGATTTTAACTGTAAAGATTATCGTGAGATGCACAATCCTAAGATTGCAGAAAGAGTCAGATATTTTAAGGAAGAACCGAAAGGAGTGACTGAAATGTGTGAAACGATGCAGAAAATTGTAGACAGAGAGCGTGATGACGCTGATGTTAAGGCAAGAATGGATATAGCACTGAATTTGTGGTCGGAAGGCGAACATGATCTTGATAAGATTTCGCGAACCACAAAACTGTCAATAGAGCAGGTTCGGAGAGCGATAACGGTTGTTCAGCCGGCTTGATAACAAAAGAATGCAGGAGGGATTGAATGAGTAGTCGTATTGAAAATTTGGGTGACTATAATAAAGTACGAATAGATCTGCAAAATGCAGGAGGCGACTTAAATGTTCTTTATGAAAAAATTGGAGCAACTGCTGTGGCAAAAGCAGCTCCGGTATTGCTGCTTGCAGGAGCAGGGATTTTTTGGGCTGGTCAAAAGGGAGTTCAATTTTTAAAAAAGAGAAAAGAGTTAATAGAACACGAGCCAGAATTAAAAGAGCAATTTAAAGAAGCAGTGCAAGCAGAGATGAATAATGAAGAAAAGATATAATATCTGTTTGATGTAATTAAACAAAGTCGAGAAGGCTAAAAATACTCTGGTTCTACAACAGTACCGTGGTTCTGAATTGGTTCTAAAAAGTTCTGAAACGAGATGCAGGATAGAAAAAAATTAAAAATAGTAGTAAATCTGACGTCTGTACCGAACCAATTTTACACCATGTTACAGAGAACGGAGTAGAGTTTGAATAATAACTATTATTTTAAGGGAAACACATTTGGCACTTTTTTGAGAACATCTTTTGTAAGAATCTATAAATGAGCAAATTTAAAAAATTGCACAAAGTTATACTGCCACTTTCATAAA
>CAVEKJ010000139.1:0-5695 GCA_963616205.1 Prevotella sp. | reverse complement strand
ATGACAGAAAATAAAGGAACTGTAGTTCTCAACGCGGAGGATCAGGAGCCTTACGATATTCTGAAAAAACTGGACGAGGAAGAAGGGCTTAAGGCACAGATCTTTTCCTACATGAAACTTTTCGGGTATACGGAATTTTCGAAGTATTTTAAATTTCAGAAGCATTTTGATTCCCCTCATTTTCACATTGCGGGGGTAAAGGGATTTATTGATGGCGTGACGGAGACTTATACGGGACTTCTTCTGGAGCCTTACACTGACAAACCGGAGACCTGTGGCGAAGGACTTCCGTTATGGCCGGAGCGAAAAATGAGGAAAGAGATCATTGCGGCAAACAAAGCAGGAATTCAGGTAAGACTTCACTGTATTGCGGACGGATCGGTGCGGATGGCGCTGGATCTTTTTGAAAAGTCTGCGGAAGTGAACGGGGAGCACGGGCTTCGAAATACTATAGAGCATATCGAAAATATCCACCCGGATGACCTGGATCGTTTTGCGGAGCTGGATGTGATTCCTTCGGTTCAGCCGTATCATGTGACACTTGCGGCAAATGGCAAGGTGAACCAGATCGGGGAAAAACGTGCAAGGCTTCAGTGGCCGTTTCGGACTTTGCTGGAGCATGAAGGGGCGCTGGCCCTTGGCACGGATTATCCGGTTGTGACCGTAGATCCTTTTACAACGATCTATGCGGCAGTGACGAGACGGGATGATGACGGAAACCTGACATCCACCAATCCCTGGGAAAAAATTTCCATGGCAGATACGCTGAAAGCGTACACTTCCGGTGCGGCCCGTGTTTATCATGTGGAGGATTCCATGGGAACCCTGGAGCCGGGAAAAATGGCAGATATCATTGTTCTCAGCGGAGATCTTTTTGAAGTGGATAAGGAAGAGATCCGGGGGATGAAGGTGGAAGCAAATTATTTTGAAGGTGAGAAGATACGGTGATTAAGAGAGTCTGAAGGACTCATGAAGATGCAATAGAATGTGAATGCTTATTTGAACTGGTTAAGAGAATAAAAGGAGGATGCTTATGGAACTTCAGAAGATGTTTATTGATGGTGAATGGGTAGAGAGCAGTACAGGAAAATCAGTTCCTACATTAAATCCTGCAAATGGTGAAGTTCTTGCCATGGTGACAGAAGGCAATGTGGAAGATGTAGATAAAGCCATTGCGGCAGCAAAAAAATCTTTTTATGTGACAAGGGAATGGCGTGACATGGATGGCCAGACAAGGGCGGATATCCTTCTTAAGATCGCAGATGCCATTGATGCGGAAAAAGAGGATTTTGCGAAGCTGGACTGCATGGATCATGGAAAGCCCTTAAGAGAGGCAGAGGCGGATGTGGATGATGCGGTGCACTGTTTCCGCTATTATGCAGGACTTTTAAAAATGCCACAGGGCGGCGTTTATGAAGTAAATGAAGGTTTTGGAAAGATGCATTCCTATACGGTTCATGAGCCGGTTGGTGTGTGCGGACTGATCACACCGTGGAATTATCCGCTGCTGATGGGTGTGTGGAAACTGGCGCCTGCACTGGCAGCTGGAAACAGTGTGGTGTTTAAACCAAGTTCCAACTGCGTGCTTTCCTGCGTGAAACTGTTTGGAATTTTTGAGAAGATCGGAATGCCAAAGGGCAGCGTGAACCTGATCCTTGGTCCTGGCGGAATCACAGGAAACCGCATTGCGGAGAGTGCGGATGTGGATATGGTTACTTTTACAGGAAGTACGGAAGTTGGACAGAGCATCATGCGTGCGGCAGCAGGCAATGTAAAAAAGATCGGCCTTGAGCTTGGTGGAAAATCACCGAATGTGATCTTTGCGGATGCGGATCTGGACGGTGCAGTGGAATGGGCCATGATCGGTATTTTCCTGAACCAGGGAGAGGTTTGCTCCGCTGGTTCCAGGATTATCATTGAGGAAAGTATCAAGGACGAATTTGTGAAACGTCTTGTAAAGAAGGCAAATGCTATCACCATTGGAAATCCAATGGAGAATCCGGATATGGGCCCGCTGGTGTCTGAGAGCCATATGAATAAAGTTCTTGGATATATTAAGAAGGGTGTTGAGGAAGGTGCCACTCTTGTGTGCGGCGGTGAGCGTTACACAGAAGGGGAGTGTGCAAAAGGTTTTTATGTAAGACCGACAGTGTTTGATAACTGTACTTCGGATATGACTGTTGTCCGGGAGGAGATTTTCGGACCGGTTGTGACGATCCAGACGTTTAAGACGGAGCAGGAAGCCATTGACATGGCAAACGATACAGAGTATGGTCTGGCTGGAGCAGTATTTACCGCTGACGGTTCCAGAGCGCTTCGAGTGATCAAAGAAATCCGCGCAGGTATTACCTGGATCAACTGCTATAACCCGGCGTTTAACGAGGCTCCGTGGGGTGGTTACAAGAAGTCCGGTATTGGTCGTGACCTGGGTGTTCAGGGTCTTGAGGAGTATCAGGAGATCAAACAGATCAATATCAATCTGAATCCGGGAATTGTTGGATGGTATGAACATTAAAATTATTAAAGTGGAAGGTGAAGCGGAATGTAGATGTCCGCTTTGCCGTTTTTTCAGGAATATGTCGTAAACTGCGAAGCAGTTATTCAATGCAGAGATATGTAGCGAATGCGGATGTTTTTATCCGCTTGAAAATGGAGGAAGTCAGATGGGAAAAAGTAAATATGTAGTTACGATCACCAGGCAGTTTGGCAGCATGGGACGTCCCATTGCGAAAAAAATGGCTGAGAAGCTGGGAATTGAATATTATGACAGGGATATTGTGGATCAGGCGGCAAAGAAGCTGAATCTTCCGGTGTCTGTAGTAGATGAAGTGGAGGAGACGGCGAAAAAAGTTACAGCCAGCCCGTTTGCAAGGATGATGTTTCCTCTTGGAAAGGGAACCAGTAACACACAGGATAAGATTTTTGAGGCGCAGCAGAATATTATTAAATTTCTTGCAGAAAAAGAGACGTGTATCATTGTTGGAAGGTGTGCGGATTTCACTTTGGAAGAGATGGAAAATGCCATGCATATTTATATTTATGCGCCCTATGAAGTGCGGGTGGAGCATTGTGTGAAGGATCTGAACATTGAGGTTGAGGAGGCCAGAAAAATGATCGTGGCTGTTGATGAGGCCCGTGATTCCTATCATATGCAGTATGCGGGGTATCATCCGGATGACAAGAATCATAAGAGCATTCTGGTGGACAGCAGTTTTCTTGGTGTGGAAGGTACCGCGGATTTCCTGGTGGATGCGGTGAAGAGGAAGTTTCAGTTATAATATGTCAGGAATTGCAGAAATGGAGAAACGGTTGAGATGACCGTGGATAAGCAGTGAAGAGATGGATTGCCGGAGTGTATGAAAAACAGAAGGGACTTGATAAGCAATGCGGAAAGTTGTAGTAGCGGCCACACAGATGAGCTGCACATGGGATAGAGAAGCAACGCTTGCAAAAGCGGAAAAACTGGTGAGGGAGGCGGCAGCAAAGGGTGCGAATATCATTCTTCTGCAGGAGCTTTTTGAGACGCCGTATTTTTGTCAGAGACATGATTTTGAATATATGGGCCTTGCCACAACGATGGAGGAGAATCCGGCTGTAAAGCGTTTTCAGGAAGTGGCAAAAGAGCTGGACGTAGTGATCCCGGTGAGCTTTTTTGAGCGTGCGGGAAATGCGGCGTTTAATTCCATTGCCATTATTGATGCGGACGGTACAGTTCTTGGGAAATACAGAAAGACGCATATCCCGGACGGGATGCCTTATGCAGAGAAGTTTTTCTTTACTCCGGGCGATACCGGGTTTAAGGTCTGGAAAACAAAATATGGAACCATTGGTGTGGGGATCTGCTGGGATCAGTGGTTTCCGGAAGCTGCCAGATGTATGGCACTTCTGGGGGCGGAGATCTTGTTTTACCCCACTGCTATCGGCAGTGAGCCGGTTCTTCAGACGGATTCCAAACCGCACTGGCAGAGATGTATGCAGGGACATGCGGCTGCAAATATCATGCCTGTAGTTGCTTCCAACCGGATCGGCCATGAGGTGCAGAAAGATTCGGAGATGACGTTTTATGGTTCTTCCTTTATTGCGGATGAGACCGGTGGACTGGTAGTTGAGGCTGACAGGGAGACCGAAGGTGTGATCACTGCAGAGTTTGATCTGGATGCCATTGCACAGAAGAGACGTGAGTGGGGTGTTTTTCGGGATCGAAGACCGGAGATGTATGGTACGCTTCTGACACATGGGTGTTGAAACTGATCGTGGAGGGATCGTATGCCGGGTGTTAAAGTGATAGATGAAAACCGGCTTTGGAGTATGAGCTGTTTTGCAGAGGGCGGGTGGTTATGCGGATTGCGGATGGCTGCCTGTCTGTGCTATTATAGTTGTATAAAATTTTTAGAGAGCTTCTGCGAAATGAGAGGCTGACAGGAGGAAAAATTATGCAGGAACTGATGATCAGGCCGACGATTTACAGTTTTGATAATTGCCGGCAGTTTGCGGAGGAATTTAAACTGGGTGAGGGAGATCTGCTGTTTACAAATAAACGGCTGTTTAAGAAGTTTTTTGAGCCGCTGGGGCTTGGCTGTGCTGTGATCTTCCGTGAGGATTATGGTAAGGGTGAGCCTACGGATGTGATGGCTGAGGCAATCTGGAAGGATGTACCAAAGGATGCGAAACGCGTGGTTTCTGTTGGCGGCGGCAGTATTCTGGATCTTTCCAAGTTGTTTGCGCTGGAGAATATTTCTCCGGTTACGGATCTTTATGACGGGCTGCTTCCAATCGTGAAGAATAAGGAGCTGGTGCTGGTTCCGACTACCTGTGGTACAGGTTCTGAGGTGACAAATATTTCGATTCTTGCGCTGACTACAAAGGGTACGAAGAAGGGGCTTGCTGTGGAGCAGCTTTACGGGGATTCTGCTGTGCTGATCCCGGAGCTTCTGGAGGATCTGCCGTTTCAGTTTTTTGCGACCAGTTCTATTGATGCGCTGGTGCATTCTGTGGAGTCCAGTCTTTCTCCTAAGGGGACTGAGACTACAAGGATGTTTGGGTATAAGGCGATCGAGATGATCCTGAAGGGATATATGGAGATCAGGGATCATGGTCAGGAGGCCCGGATTCCGCTGATGAAGGATTTTCTGATGGCGGCCAATTATGCGGGTATTGCGTTTGGTAATGCGGGGTGTGCGGCTGTGCATGCGTTGAGTTATCCGCTGGGGGCTAAGTATCATGTGGCTCATGGGGAGTCGAATTATGCGATGTTTACGGGTGTGCTTAAGAATTATATGGAGATTAAGTGTGATGGTGAGATTGCACGGTTGAATGCGTTTATGGCGGGTATTCTTGGGTGTGATGTGGATGTTGTTTATGAGGAGCTGGAGAAGCTGCTTAATGTGATGATTCCGAAGAAGGCGCTGCATGAGTATGGGGTGTCTGAGGCGGAGCTTGAGGAGTTTACGGATTCTGTGCTGGAGAACCAGGGCAGGTTGATGGCGAATAATTTTGTGGAGTTGGATCGGGAGAGGGTTTATAAGATTTATAGGGAGTGCTTCTGATTGATTTCCTGGATGCAGGTTTTGGCGAACGGGTCGGTGTGGGTGCCGACCTGTTTTTTTGTGGGGAAAGGGACGCCCGTGAGGCGTGTGCTGTCTGTCGCCGGGGCTTCGTCGGGGGCTGGCTTCTAGGCTGCCGGAAATCTGCTAAA
>CAVEKJ010000138.1:0-5748 GCA_963616205.1 Prevotella sp. | reverse complement strand
AAGGTGTATTAAAAGAGCTTCCCGGGGCAGCCGGGAAGCTTGGAGGAAAACATGGGTTTATCATTTCCGGGCCCACACTGAACAGACTTGGAGTAGTTGGGCAGTGTGAAGAAATCCTCACACAGGCCGGGATTGCAGTCAGTACATTCTGTGACACAGAAGGAAATCCATCCGTAGAGACTGTAGAAGGGGCAGCAGAAGCATTCCAGGCAAGCGGGGCGGATTTTATTGTCGCCCTTGGCGGTGGTTCCCCTATGGACGTGGCAAAGGCTGTCGGCGTTGTGGCAAAATATGGCGGAAGCATTACAGAATACGAAGGCGCAGACAAGGTTCCGGGCGAGATCATTCCACTGATCGCCATTCCCACAACTGCTGGAACCGGTTCGGAAGTGACAGCTTTTTCCGTGATCACGGATCATAAAAGAAATTACAAACTTACAGTATTTTCCTATAAACTGATCCCGGCCTATGCGCTTCTGGATCCGCTGCTTCTCACATCTGCACCGGCTTCAGTGGCAGCAGCCTGTGGGATCGATGCTCTGATCCATGCGGAGGAGTCTTACGTTTCCCTGGATGCTTCTCCGTTTTCCGAGGCTATGAGTGAAAAAGCGATGGAACTGATCGGGCGGAGCATCCGAGCTTACGTGGCGGACCGCAGCAATCTTGAGGCTGCTTCCGATATGCTGGCAGGTTCCCTGTTTGCAGGAATCGCTTTTTCCTGGGCAAGGCTTGGAAATATCCATGCCATGAGCCATCCGGTCAGCGCTTTTTACAATGTGCCTCATGGTGTTGCAAATGGAATCCTGTTTCCGTATATCGTGAAATATAACGAAGAGGCGGCCTTTGAAAAATATCGGAAGATCTATAATTATATTTCCACGGAAAAGAAAAGTGCCTCCGAGTTTTCAAAAGGAATGCTGGAACAGGCAGTTCGTGAGCTGAATGCACAGGTTGGAATCCCTGCAAAATTATCCCTCGCAGGAGTTACTGATGAGCATTTTTTCCAGATGACAGAGGATGCTATGAAGAGTGGAAATATTGCGGTAAATCCGGAGAAAACCGGATGGGAGGATGTTCTGGCGTTGTATAAGGAGGCACTGTGAGAGGAAATATCAGAAAATCTGCACAGAGATCTTGGTCAGATATTCCTCTGAAGAGGCAGCTGCAAGTTCATCGATCACAGCCTCTTTATAAGAATACTGCCCGGTGTGAAAGCCATTCTGATCGATCCATTGAAACAGTTTCCGATAAGTTTCCTCCGAATCATAGTAATCTCCCTTAAGATAAGCCACCGCATAAGTACCGGCAGGCTTGGTGTGGAAGGGAAAACCCTCCGGGCGGTCGATCACTTTGGTGAAAAAATATGCATAGGTATCCAGATGTCCCTGACGTAATTCCGAAACATCCAGCATGGCACCGTAGGGATGACCGGCATTCAGGTTGTTTCTGTTACAGTAGCCGATGTGACTGCAGAGAGTGTGGATGATCGCTTCGTGGTCGTTGGTGTTCAGAGGGTCACTTAAAATCAGATATTCTTCCTGTGTGTGTTCCTGAAAAATATGTCCCTGGCTGTTTCCTGGTTGGAAAACATGATTGGAATATCCCACCGTATCTTTGGAGTCAGACAGATTTTCAAGTTTCTCCTGCAGAGAAACCAGAGACAGTTTCGTCTCAATAACCTGACGTGTTTTTCGGATTCGTTCTTCTTCTTTTAAAACTTCTTCTCGCTGTTCGAGAAGGAGTTTTTTTAATGCCTGGGGATTGCGGTGGTTTAAGAAAGCTCCAATTTCCTTCAGGGGCATGCCGAGCTTGCTCAGGCAGTTGATAGTAAAAAATACATCAAACTGGCTTTCACTGTAATAGCGGTACCCACGGTCATCCGTATAGGCCGGCTTAAACAGGCCGATTTCATCGTAATGGATCAATGTACGCTTGTTTGTGCCGCAGAGTTTTGCAAAATCTCCGGTTTTTATGCATGGATCATTAAATTTTTGCATAAATATTCAAATTCCTCCTTGACTATCACGTAACGGTATACTTTATTATATAGCTGTTTTGAGAGGAAAGCAACGGACAGAGTGAAGAAGAAAAGCTGAAAGTATGATTTGCAGATCGTACTGATCAGATAAGATCATCAGTCTGGCCTGAAAGATAAGACATAACTATACAAGAACAAAAAGGAGAGAAAACCATGCCAAAATTAAGTGACCGCGTCAATACATTTACCGACTCCGTAATCCGCCGTATGACCAGGATCAGCGATGAGTACGGAGCCATCAACCTGTCTCAGGGATTCCCGGATTTTGATCCGCCAAAGGAAATCCTGGATGCACTTGCAAAAACAGCTTACGAGGGACCACACCAGTACTCCATAACTTTCGGAGCAGAAAACTTCCGTGAAGCACTTGCCAGAAAACAGGGAAAAGCCATCGGACGAGAAATCGATCCGGAGACCGAGATCGTAGTAACCTGCGGTGGAACCGAAGCTATGATGAGTGCCATGATGACCATCTGTAATCCTGGAGATAAAGTTATGGTATTTTCCCCGTTCTATGAGAACTATGGAGCCGATGCCATCCTTTCCGGAGCAGAGCCGATCTACATTCCGCTGGTACCGCCAACTTACGATTTCGACATCAACCTGGTAGAGGAGGGCTTCAAAGCCGGAGCAAAAGCCATCATCGTCTGCAACCCGTCCAACCCGTGCGGAAAAGTTTTCACAAGAGAAGAGCTGACAGCTATTGGCGAGCTGGCAGTGAAATACGACGGCTTTGTTGTGACAGATGAGGTATACGAGCATATGGTTTATGCACCAAACGAGCATGTGTGTATGGCATCCCTTCCTGGAATGTACGAGCACACCATCACCTGCAACTCTCTTTCCAAAACCTACTCCATCACCGGATGGCGTCTGGGATATCTCATCGGACCGGAAGAAGTCATCGAGGGAGCAAAAAAAGTCCATGATTTCCTGACTGTAGGAGCAGCAGCACCACTTCAGGAGGCAGCAGTTGTGGGATTGAATTTCCCGGAGTCCTATTATGAAGATCTTCTTGCATTATATACAAAGAAAAGAGAGCATTTCCTCAACGGACTGGATGAGATTGGCCTGAAACACAATGTTCCACAGGGTACCTATTTTGTCATGATCGATATTCAGGAATTTCTGGATCTTCCACAGTTTGCCGGATATACAGACCTGGAATTCTGTGAGTGGATGATCAAAAATATCGGAGTTGCCGCAGTACCGGGATCAAGCTTTTTCCGCGAGGATGTCAACAACCTGATCCGTCTTCATTTTGCACGTGAGGAGAAAACCATCGACGAGGCACTTTCCCGCCTGAAGAAAATGAAGGAGCTTCTGAAATGACATATTCGGTAAATTTTGCAAATTATACCATCGGTGAGGATGCATATCAGAATGTAAAAGAAGTGTGCAGCCATTATGGGAAAAAAGTTCTGCTGATCGGCGGAGAGCTGGCGTTGAAAGCCGGAAAAGAGAAACTTGTTCGGGCACTTTCAGATTCGACAGAGTCAGGTTCGAAAGGGGCAGGTTTGAACGGTCTGGCAGCAGTAACATCAGTGGCAGCAGAGAGAAATGTGTCCGCAGAAGATTCTGAGATTGAAATCGTAGACACGGTTCTTTTCGGTTCCGACTGTACATACGCCAGAATGGAAGAACTGGCAGCACATGCAAAAGAATGCGGCGCAGACATGATCTTCGGCATGGGTGGCGGAAAAGCACTGGACACAGCCAAAGGAACCGCTGAGAAAGCAGGCCTTCCGGTATTTACTTTCCCGACTATCGCGGCTACCTGTGCGGCAACGACAGCACTTTCTGTTGTGTACAAAGAAGACGGAAATTTTGACAGTTTCTACTTCTATGACAAACCGGCACGTCACAGTTTTATTGACACCGAAATCATCGCCCAGGCACCGGAGCGCTATCTTCGTGCGGGAATCGGTGATACGTTGGGAAAATATTTCGAATGCCATTTTGCGGCAAGGGGAGATGAGCTGCATCACAGTTCTGCTCTTGGCCGTGAGATCAGCAATATGTGTTATTTTCCACTCCGTGATTATGCGGAAAAAGCGCTGGAAGAATGCAGGGAAAACAAGGCAGGTACTGCACTGGAACAGGCTGTTCTTGCAAACATTATCAGTACAGGTCTGGTATCCCTTCTTGTCCTGGACGACTATAATTGCGCCATTGCCCACTCTGTCTATTACGGGCTGGTGCTGCTTCCGGGATTTGAGGAAGAGAACCTTCATGGAGATGTGGTGGCTTACGGCGTTCTTGTCCAGCTGATGGTGGATGGAGAAGTGGAACAAGCCAAAGATCTGAAAGCGTTTTTGCGTAAGCTGGGCATTCGTACCACACTTGCGGAAATGGGGGCACCACTGGAAAGAGAAGCACTTGCAGCAGTGCTGAAAGAGACTGTCACAGGTCCGGACATGGAACATATCCCATATGAAGTAACAGAAGATATGATCTATGACGCCCTGTGTAAAGTAGAAAACTTATAAAAAACGGAAAGGGAAGAGAAATGGAAAAATCACATGTAAACACCAAAAATCTTCTGAAATTTATTTTTGGTTCCGCATTCGGTATCCTGATGTTTCTGGTGCCGATCCCACAGGGAGAATCCTTTACCACCTTGCTGGATTTCCTGAAAAGCTGGATCAAAGGTCTGTTCGGGGGAAGCCTTGGCTATATTATCGTAGTCATTCTGGTCGTTTCCGCGATCATGAGCACTTATGATTACTTTGCAAAACCGGAGTGGATCCGGAAAAATCACTACCTGACACGTGCTTTTACCACAACACCTCTGTATCTGGTATCCAAGATCATCGGAGCTGTTTTTGCAGTGATGGTTGTATTTAAGATCGGACCGGAAGTGATCATTTCCGCAGATACCGGAGCAACCATTGTGGATCTGTGTGGCACACTGTTCAGTATTGTAATCGCATTCAGCTTTATCATGCCGTTCCTGACTGACTGCGGAATCATGGAGTTTCTTGGAGTGATCGCAAAGCCGGTGGTACGCCCGCTGTTCCATGTACCTGGAAGAGCGTCTGTAGACCTGATCGCTTCCTGGTTCGGTGCATCCAATGCGGCCGTAATCCTTACCAGAGAGCAGTATATGAGAGGCTTTTATACAAAAAGAGAAGCCGGTTACATTATGACAAACTTTTCCCTTGTGTCCATTCCGTTCTGTCTGATGGTTGCGGACACTATGGGAATTGCCAATATTTTCCCGCCGTTTTATCTGTGTATCTGTGTGGTTGGTATCATCCTGGCTGTGATCATCGCGAGAATCCCACCGATCCGCATGGTGCCGGATACCTATCGTGAAGCAGTTGGAAAACAGATTGACGAAGAGATCCCGCAAGAAAAAGGAATGTTTGCCTATGCTCTGGAAATGAGCTGCAGACGTGCGGAGAAATTTACCCTGAAAAACGTGGGAGAGGGTGGTCTGGAAGTTATGGTGGGCATGTTCTTTGACCTGATCCCCATCGTAGTATCCTGGGGAACCATCGCGCTGATCATTGCGACCTATACACCATTTTTCAAATGGATTTCCTATCCGATGGGCATGTACTTAAATGTTCTCGGCGTACCGGAAGCTTTTGCGGCAGCACCGACTACACTGGTAGGTTTTACCGATATGTTTATCCCGGCACTGCTTGCCGTGACCCTTACCTCTGTAAAAACAAAATTTGTCATCGGAGTCCTTTCCCTGGTAC
>CAVEKJ010000137.1:1607-5755 GCA_963616205.1 Prevotella sp. | reverse complement strand
AATTTTGCGCTAGCCAATGTTTTCTACCTCCTATTAAAATGTTAAAACTTCAGGCTTCTGAGCCTCATGTTTGTGCTCTGGTCCTGCGTATACGAAAAGTTTCTTGTTCATAGCTCTTCCAAGAGGTCCTTTCGGAAGCATTCCCTTAACTGCGAGCTCGATAACCTTCTCAGGTTTCTTTGCTAACATTTCTTTTAATGTGGTCTCTTTCATTCCACCAACATATTCGGAGTGGTTATAATAAATCTTCTGCTCAAGCTTCTTGCCTGTAACTTTGATCTTATCAGCGTTTACAACGATTACATAATCTCCTGTGTCAACGTGCGGTGTAAACTGAGGTTTGTTCTTTCCTCTTAAAACACTTGCAACACCGGATGCCAGACGTCCCAGAGTGCAACCCTCTGCGTCAACTACATACCATTTTCTTTCGATTTTATCCGGATTAGCCATATAAGTCTGCATGGTCCTACCTCCTGTTATTTATCAACGATAATGTTTCTCAAACCGCGGTACTTCCGCGAAAAAAAGTAAATGGAAACGCGGGTGCAAAATAAATCGCGGAAATGTCCGAAACCGCTGATAAAATGCCGTCGCCGGGGCTATTGGCTCAAGCATCTTCGCACTACGTCACATTGAGTTATTATATTATAAGGTACCTTGCCTGTCAACTGTTTTTTCTTGTAATTTTCAACAAAATTCCTGTTTTCTTACCTTCCTATAAACCACAATCTGGTACAGCACAACGCTGATCCATCCGATTCCTGTAGCAACGGCAACGGCTTCCAGTCCCATCCTGCCGATCAGCAGGTAAGACAGAACCACACGGATGGAAATATGCAGCGTACTTCCGATCACCGGAACAGAAATCTTCCCGATTCCACGGAAAAATCCCACGCCTGCGTTTCCGATAAAATTCAGGATATAAAAGACAGATACCACATTCATATACAGCACTGCATTCTTCATTACCGTCTCCGACGGATTGCCCATCAGAAGCATTACAGCCCCTCTTGTCAAGGCAGCCTGCAGCACGGACAGAATGATAACAAATACGATCATCAGTCCAAGTCCCTGGTGAAATCCTTTCAACGCCCTCTTCTTATCTCCGGCTCCACGGTTCTGAGCCACAAATACAGAAATTGCTGTGGAACCGCTGTCTCCGAAGGAATTGGAGAATCCTTCGATTCTGGTTGTCGCCGTATACGCGGAAATGATCTCCGTTCCACCGGAGTTTACCGCTCCCTGAACCAGCATTTTTCCAATATAGATGCTGGACTGATGAAGAGCCGATACCGCCCCGAAATTGGCTGTCCGCTTCAGAAGGGGCAGATCCATTCCCATATCTTCCCGGCTGAAAAAGAAAATGGGATGTTTTTTCCTCATGATCCACAGGCACACCCCTGCGGAAAAAAGCTGGGCGATCACAGTAGCCAGAGCTGTTCCTGCAGTTCCCATATGAAGTCCCAGCACAAACGCAACATCCAGTGCCAGATTCATGCACATGGCAATAAAAAGCGTCCACAGCGGTGTCTCCGTATCCCCGGCGGCCCGCAGCACGGCGGAGCACCAGTTATAGAGAAATGTTGCCGGAAGTCCGATAAATATAATCCTGAGATACGCCACAACATAAGGCTCCACATCCAGCGGTGTCTGGATCAGTCCCAGCACCGGATACAGAACCAGCAGGCTCACAATACTCAAAACAATGGTAAAGCCCCCTCCCGCACTCAGCGAAAGGAAGCTTTCTTTTCGAAGTTTTTTGTAATTTTTCTGCCCGTAGAGTTCTGCAAAAATAATGGACATTCCATTGCAACCACCATTAAGGATAAAGATAAACAGATTCATGATGCTGCCTGCAACACCGATGCCTGCAAATGCCTCTGTTCCTACGTATCTTCCAACAATAAAAGAATCTATGGTGTTATAAAACTGCTGTAAAATATTTCCAAGCACCAGGGGAATGGTCAGTGCGATCAGTTCCCTTCTGATATTGCCATGCAGCAGATCCTGCGTATTTTTCATCTTAATGCCTCTTTTTCATACCCTTCTCAGAAAAACTCGATTCCCATCAGTGTCAGACCCTGGGCAGGTGCTGTAGGGCCTGCTGCCGCCCGGTCGCAGGCTTTCAGGATCTTATCCATACGTTCCGGTGGATACTGGCCGTTTCCGATCTCGATCAGGGTTCCGGAAATGATACGTACCATATTGTAAAGGAATCCGGTTCCGGAAATGCGGATGGTCACCATATCCCCATCTCTCCACACATCCATGGAAGTCACCGTACGGATAGTCGTCTTCACCTGAGCGCCAGAGCCACAGAAACTTGCAAAATCATGGCGTCCGATCAGATAGGAAGTCGCCTCCTTCATCTTATCCACATCCAGCTTGTAATGGTAAAAGTAGGAATACAATCTTTCTGTGGGAACCGGGAACTTCCGGTTCAGGATGCGGTACTCGTATGTTTTTTCGCTGTCGCAGTAGCGGGGATGAAAATCCGGCTCCACCTCTTCTGAGAGCTGAATACGGATATCCTCCGGAAGTCTCTGATTCAGTGCATAAGAGAATTTTTCTCCGGGAATTCTGGATTCGGTGTCAAAAACTGCCACATTTCCAAGGGCATGGACTCCTGCATCTGTACGGCTGGCACCGATCGTCTCAATCTTTTCTCCAAGCAGCTCACTTAAGGTATCATTTAAGACACCCTGGATGGTGGTTCCGTTTGGCTGTGTCTGCCAGCCGGAATACTTGGTTCCATCGTAAGCTACTACAAGTCCTACTCGTTTCATAAACTTATCTCCCTTTTACAGTCCCACCACACGGAACACCACGCCAACTGCAAGATATGCCCCGAGGATCACAAATGCAATGTAATCTCTCTTCTCATAATGCAGCGGTTTCATCTGGGTTCTGTGGTCACCGCCGTGGTAACATCTGGCCTCCATTGCCATGGCAAGATCATTGGCACGGCGGAACGCAGAGATAAACAGCGGCACAAGAAGGGGAACCATGTTTTTTGCCTTCTGGATCAGATTTCCGTTTTCGAAATCCGCACCTCTGGCAATCTGCGCCTTCATGATCTTATCGGTCTCCTCAAGAAGGATCGGAATAAAACGAAGGGCAATGGACATCATCATGGCAATCTCATGGACCGGCACACGGATTTTATTCAGTGGGCGGAGCAATCTTTCCAGGCCATCTGTCAGATGATTCGGTGTTGTAGTCAACGTCATGATGGAAGATCCGATCACAAGATAAACAAGACGGATTGCCATTCTTCCCGCCAGAACAAGACCTTCTTTTGTAACTTTGATGATTCCGAAACGCCACAATACTTCACCAGGCGTCAGGATGATATTAAACACAACGGTGATCAGAAGGATCATCACGATGGCCTTCAGTCCCTTGAACATGAATTTCACAGGAACTTTGGATATCGCGATCATGGCTACCAGAAATACCGTTGCCACCGCATATCCAAGAAATGTATGGAACAGGAACACAGAGATCAGAAATCCCAGCGTTCCCAGGAATTTGGTACGTGGGTCCAGTCTGTGAAGAACGGATTTGGCCGGATAATACTGACCGATGGTAATATCTCTGATCATTTTTCCGCTCCTCCTTTTTTCAGTAATGGGGAATCAGAAGCTTTCAGGGCAGCAAGGATGCTGTCTCTGGCTTCCTCCACCGTTGTGGCGTCTGCATCCACAGAAAGCCCGTGGTTCTTCAACGCATGCATGATATAAGTGATCTGTGGTGCTGCAAGTCCCATGGTCTCCAGTTCTTTATAATGGGAAAAAACCTTCTTCGGCTCATCATCAAATACAGCTTCTCCATGGTTCATAACAATGAGACGCTCCACATATTTCGCAATATCTTCCATGCTGTGAGATACCAGAACAATGGTGATTCCACGTACTTTGTGAAGTTCCGCGATCTGATCCAGGATATCATCACGCCCCTTCGGGTCAAGACCTGCAGTAGGCTCATCCAGGATCAGGATCTTCGGGTTCATGGCAAGTACGCCTGCGATGGCTACTCGTTTTTTCTGGCCTCCGGAAAGTTCAAATGGAGATTTTTTAAAATTGGACTCTTTTACTCCAACCTGTGTCAGTGCCTGTTTTGCCTCTTTCTCCGCTTCTTCTCTGGAA
>CAVEKJ010000137.1:0-1597 GCA_963616205.1 Prevotella sp. | reverse complement strand
GTCCCTGATTCATTGGGCCAAAACATACATCGGAGAGTACATCGTTTTCAAACAGCTGATGCTCCGGATACTGGAACACAAGTCCCACTTCGCTTCGAAGCTGCTTCCGGTCGTATTTTTCCGCCCACACATCTTCCCCGTTGTAGAGAACCTGTCCGGATGTGGGCTGTACCAGTGCATTCAGATGCTGGATCAGCGTAGATTTTCCACTTCCTGTGTGTCCGATGATCCCGATAAACTGGCCGTCCGGAATCACAAAGCTGACGTCTTTCAGCGCGTGGCTCTCATAAGCTGTCCCGGCGCTGTAGGTATAAGTTACATTCTTTAATTCGATTGACATAATGCGCTCACCAGCTCCTCTGTAGTCAGTATTCCATCCGGAACATCCGCGCCGGATTTCTTCAGTTCATATGCAAGAAGTGTCACCTGCGGTACGTCCAGGCCGTACGCCTTGAGGATATCCACCTGGGAAAAAATCTCTTTTGGATTTCCCTGCATCACAACCTTTCCGCTGTCCATGACGTAGACACGGTCTGCATGGATCACTTCCTCCATATAATGAGTGATCAGGATCACGGTTACTTTCTCCTTACGGTTCAGCTCCCGCACTGCTTCCAGAACTTCCTTTCTTCCGTTTGGGTCCAGCATGGCGGTAGGCTCGTCCAGAATGATGCATCTGGGACGCATGGCCATCACACCGGCAATGGCTACACGCTGTTTCTGGCCTCCGGAAAGTTTGTTTGGTGACTGATAACGATAGGCTGTCATGCCAACTTTTTCCAGGCTGTCATCCACACGTTTCCAGATATCATCGGTGGGGATTCCCATATTTTCCGGGCCAAACCCTACATCCTCTTCTACTACAGTTCCTATGATCTGGTTATCCGGATTCTGAAATACCATTCCCGCCTTCTGGCGTACTTTCCAGAGCTTGGTTTCCCTGGCGGTATCAATTCCGTCTACCAGCATGGTTCCCTCGGTCGGGATCAGAAGCGCATTCATATGCTTCGCCAGTGTGGATTTTCCGGAACCATTATGTCCCAGAACTGCCACAAATTCTCCTTCTTCAATGTCCAGGTTCACATCATTGACCGCACGCTGCATGTCTACCACATTGCCGTCGTCGTCATATCTCTGATAGTCAAATCCCAGCTTGAGCGCCTTGATAATTCCCATCTCTTCTGTTCTCCTTAATCCTCTGTAGCTGCCGGTTCAGCAAGTCCGGTCAACTCGTCGATCAGTGCCCATATCTCATCTCTTCCCTGTTTGGTCTCCGCAGAAAATGGAAGGATCTTTCCATCTTTCGGAAGTCCAAGCCCGGTGCGGATCTCTTTCAGGCTTTTTGCCACCTGGCTTCGTTTCAGCTTGTCAAGCTTGGTTGCGATGATCACCGGTTCATAGCCGTTGTGGCAGATCCAGTCATACATCTGCTTGTCATTGGCAGAAGGTTTGTGGCGGATATCCACCAGAAGAAAAACTGCCCGGAGCTCTTTGGACTTATGAAGATAGCCCTCGATCATTTTTCCCCATTTTTCCTTCTCTGCCGCAGAAACTTTTGCATAACCGTAACCCGGCAGGTCTACGAGATACATTGCTT
>CAVEKJ010000136.1:3763-5768 GCA_963616205.1 Prevotella sp. | reverse complement strand
GTACAGTAGCTGTATCTGTAGAGAAGTACGGATGACCGGTACCACCTGCAAAGAATACAACTTTTCCTTCTGCGAAGCTCTCTTCTACCGCATCTTTGGAATAGAGTGTGGTAAATGCACCACATACAAACGGGGTAAACACCTCTGTCTTAAGTCCAACATATCTGCAGATATCCGATACATAGATGCAGTTCATGATGGTAGCAAGCATGCCGATCTGGTCAGCCTTGCTTCTGTCCATGGCTCCGCTGGTACGTCCTCTCCAGAAGTTTCCTCCTCCGATCACGATACCAACCTGAAGTCCCTCATCCACGATGGTCTTGATCTGTTTGGCAACTTCTGTAACGGTTGCTTCGTCAAAACCTCTCTTCTGCTCTCCTGCAAGAGCTTCTCCGCTTAATTTCAGTAACACTCTTTTCATATGTTTATTCTCCTTTACCATACGCCGGATACAACTTCATTGCCGTTATCGTCAAAAGTTGTGGAAACCGTAAACGTATCATAATAATAATAACCTGTCTTACCAGACTCCGGCTCGTCTTCATAATCACTGCCATTCGGACTGCCACATGCGTTCTCAAGATCAGACATAGACTGGCCGATATAGCCAGCTGCAACAGAAGACGGATCATCCTCAGACGGAGTATCTGTAGAATCCGAACTGTCAGCAGAATCCGAAGACGGAGCTGTTGTCGGATCTGATGCCGGTGTGGAATCTGAACTGTCAGGATCACTGCTGTCTGTGCCCGATCCACTGTTATCTGTGGAAGAAGATGTGGAATCCGTATTGTCAGAATCTGTACCATCGGTACTGTCTGTGCTATCCGCTGTACTGTCCGTGCTGTCTGTAGAGTCCGTACTGTCACTGGAATCGCTCTCTTCGCTGTCATCTTCAATACCAAGTCTCGCTTTTACATCCTTCAATGTGGAAACTTCCTTGGTGCTTCCGCTTGTCAGGTATGTAGCATACGGGATTCCATCTTCGCCCTCGCCGTCCATGCACAGACTCAGCTGTGAGATCGTCAGAAGCGGCAGCTGGCGGAAGAAGCATTCATTCTGATCTTCATCCGAAAATGTGATCCTTACATCAAAGCTTGTCGCTGTATCTCCGTTATCATCCTTCTGGCTCTTTTCCATGTAATAAACAGCCTTGTCATTGGAAGCCAGTGTAAACTTGCCATTTACAAGATCGCTGCCCCATGTCTCATCACTGTCATCTCCATCATCTCTGGTAGGACGGACATAGATGGCGGAAATTGTAGAGCCCATCTTATTGGTAAATACAATACTGGTAGTGGTCTCACTCTTGGTTCCCATTACGTTCTTGATATCCGCTGTATCATCTGTAGATGTCTGCATCTCTACCACATCGGTCTTAGCTGCTTCCGTTACAGTCGGGGTTGCCGTTGCCTCCACCTTCTGCTCCGGTGCCACAGAGTTCTTCTTTCCGCAACCGGCTGCCAGCATGCTCGCTGCCAGGATTCCGGCAAGAATCAAATAACGTTTTTTCATTATATCTCCTCCATATAAAATGGTCCTATTCGCTGTCAGGTTTTCCTTTTCTATTATTACAGAGTATCACTTTCTTGTCAACCTGACCGTTCTGAATTTCACAGAATCTTTAGATATTTCAGACTATGTCAAAAATTGGAACATCTACAGTCAGAACCCATTTTCTCTGCGCTGTTTTCGCATATCACGGCGCATTCTGGCAGCTTCATTCCTGGCTTTTTCCTCTTCTGTTGTTATGATCAGTTCCGGAACCTGGGTCGGTTTCTCATGTTCATCTACTGCTACCATTACAAAAAACGCCCGGTTCACGGTCTTACGTATGCCATCTGGCTGTTCCACATACGTATCGATCTCAACTTCCATGGAAGATTTTCCTGTATAAGTCACATATCCTTTCAGTACTACGATCTCTCCCTCATAAATTGCATGTTTGAACTGAAGATTATCCACTGCCGCAGTTACTACCCGGTATGTTTCCGCATGACGCATAGCT
>CAVEKJ010000136.1:0-3753 GCA_963616205.1 Prevotella sp. | reverse complement strand
CATAGCTACCACACCGGCAACCTCATCCAGCCACTGCATCAATGCTCCGCCAAAAAGCCTTCCACCTCCATTGAGATGCTGCTGCATGATCAGATGGACCTGCTCTGTCATGGATTCCTCCACCGTTTTTTTACGTCTTTCCTGTACCTCTGCCATTTTTTATCCCCCCGCTTTTTATCATACTTTTTTCAGCAGGAACAATCCGATCAATAAAGATTTTTCACCTTAAAGTCTCGTTCTGCTTCTCTTCTCTGATCCTTCTTTGCAATATCCTGACGCTTGTCGTAAAGTTTTTTACCACGCGCCATGCCAATCTCTATCTTTACCAGGCTGTCCTTGAAATAGACTTTCAAAGGTACCAGGGTCAGTCCTTTTTCCTTTAATTTGGCCTCGATCTTGTTGATCTCGTAGCGGTGCAGCAGAAGTTTCCGCACACGCAGAGGATCTTTGTTAAAAATATTTCCCTTCTCATAAGGAGTGATATGCATTCCATATACATAAACTTCTCCGTTTTCTACCCGGACAAAAGCCTCTTTGATGCTGCATTTGCCGGAACGTAAGGATTTTACCTCCGTTCCTGCAAGTGCGATCCCGGCTTCATAAGTGTCCTCGATAAAATAGTCATGAAAAGCTTTTTTATTATTTGCGATCAGTTTCATTCCTGTTTTTTTTGCCATTTTGCGCTCCCTCAGTCTTCCTTTTCCTCAGCCAGAACAAAATCCACGGTTTTCAGCATCTTGTCCGCATCTGCCACACGGACACGGACTTTCTGCCCAAGACGGAAGATCCTTCCCGTCATATCTCCCCGCAGTTCATATGCATCCTGGTCAAATACATAATAATCGTCACGTAAGGTATTGATATGGATCAGTCCTTCCACCGTATTCGGAAGTTCCACATAAAGTCCCCAGCCTGTGACACCGGAGATGATTCCCTCATACTCCTCGCCCAGATGATAGGACATGTACTCTGCTTTTTTCAGTTTGTCGGATTCTCTTTCCGCCTCATCTGCACGCCGTTCGCACACACTGGACTGGCGTGCCACTTCATCCAGGATCTCCTTGTAATGTTCCGTACGGCCTTCTCTTACCAGCCTTCCTCTCAGACGGTCATGGATGATCCTGTGGATCTGCAGATCCGGATATCTTCGGATTGGAGATGTAAAGTGACAGTAATATTTCGCCGCAAGACCAAAATGTCCGCTGCACTCTGTGGTGTATTTCGCCTGTTTCATGGTACGCAGGGTCAAGCGGCTGATCTGCGCCTCATTGGGCATTCCCTCGATACTTTCCAGGATCTCCTGGATTTCTCCAGGTGTGATCTCCTGGCCCGATTTCTGTATGTTGACTCCCTCATTATGAAGGAGCATCAGAAGGCTTTCGATCTTTTCCGGGTCCGGATTCTCATGGGTTCTGTATACAAACGGATAATCTCCGGTACAGTATTCCTGGGCCACGGTTTCATTGGCAAGCAGCATAAAATCCTCAATGATCCTGGTTGCCACATTGGCTTCATAAGGCTGTACGTCAATGGCTTTTCCCGCCGCGTTCAGGATGATCTTGCTTTCCGGAAAATCAAAATCAATGGAACCTCTTGTATGGCGGCGGCTGCGTAAGATCCCGGAAAGCTCTTTCATCAGGAAGAACATAGGAATCAGGGATTCATAACGTTTCTTTGCCGTATCATCGGTATCTTCCAGGATATTTTTTACATCGGTGTAGCACATACGCTCATTTACACAGATCACCGTCTCCGCAATTTTATGAGAAATTACTTTTCCTTTTTCATTGATGTCCATAAGACAGCTTAATGTAAGACGGTCCTGTCCCTGATTCAGGGAACAGATCCCGTTGGAAAGCCGCTCCGGAAGCATAGGAATCACACGGTCCGCAAGATATACGGAAGTTCCACGCTTCAGTGCCTCCCGGTCAAGGGCACTGCCTCCCTGAACATAGTTGCTTACATCTGCAATGTGCACGCCCAGATGGTAAATCCCGTCTTCCTTTGTAAGGGAAATGGCATCATCCAGATCCTTTGCGTCCTCACCGTCAATGGTAACTGTAACAAGGTCCCTGAGATCCAGTCTCCCGTCCATATCTGCTTCCTGTACATGATCCGGCACACGGTCAGCCTGACGGAGCACTTTGTCCGGAAATACACTTGGAATGTTAAAGCTCTTCACAATGGCAAGGATATCCGTTCCCGGTGAACGTAAGTTACCCAGCACTTCTGTGATCTTTCCCTCCGGCTTCCGGTTTCTGGAGCCGTAATCGGTGATCTCTGCAACGACCTTGTCTCCGTCTTTTGCTCCCATGCAGTTCTTTCTGGAAATAAAGATATCTTTGGAAAACTTCGGGTTGTCACTGATGACAAAACCATAGTCCCGGCTGCTCTGATAAGTTCCCACAATCGAAGGCATTCCCCTCTCCAGAACTTTCAGGACAACGCCTTCCGGACGCTTGCCCTCTTTATGTCCGTTTCGCACAAGGATCTGCACCTTGTCCTGATGCATGGCACTTCCTGTGTCATTCTCCGGAATAAAAATATCCTGTTCCTGGTCTTCCACTTCCACAAAACCAAATCCCTTATAATGGCCAATGAAAGTTCCCTCCATGATGGTTCCGTCTTTTTCGGAAAAATGACGTTCCTCATGCTCGTGCTCTCTGCGTTCTCTTCCCTTACGGCTTCGCTCTGTTTTTTCTTCTTTTGAAAATTTCTCTTTTTTCTTTTTTCGTTCTCTGCGCTTACCGGAAACTTTACTGTATCTTCCTTTATTATCCACTTCCGCCTTTCCCTGGGCACAGAGCTCATCCAGCACATCAAAAAGCTCTTTCTTCTCACTCTTGTCCAGCTGGAGAAGGGAAGCGATCTCACGCAGACGCATGGGTTTATACAGCGGATCTCCCAGAAGCTCCATTATAAACTTTTTTCTTTTTTCAAAATTTTTCGATGTTTTCACGATTTCTCCTGTTTCATATATATTTCGTTTTTTCCTGTCAAGCGGGCAAAAGCATCCGCATTCGCTTGATCCGGTGAATCATTTCAGGGGGGATGTCTTATCCGGTGAACCTTCTATCAACGCAAAAACACTCCTGCTGATTAACAAAAGAAGTCTCCATCCGAGTTTCTTCTGCATGCTAACGCAGCAAGAGTGTTCCCACCTACTGACCTGCTCTTGGCAGATCAGATAATGTTCAGTACAACTGACAGTACAAAGAAAATAATTCCCATGATAATGGTACCTCTTACAAGACCACCTTCCATGGAACGGCCCTTATTCTTACCCCAGTAAGTATCAGCTACTCCGGCAATAGAGCCAAGACCCTGCTGCTTGCCCTCCTGCATCAGTACGACAACAGTCAGAGCGATACAATCTATTGCATAAATTACAGTCAGAATAATCTTCAAAATGTTCACGTGGTTACACCTCCTAATCAACTAGAGGTTATTTTACCATAGCTAAACCGGGATTTCAACTATTTTCCGTTTATTTTGTGCAGGGCTTTTTCTGAGATTTTTTTGCAAAAGGATCTGTATATCTTCCAAGAGTCCCCAGCTGTTCGTGGATCCTAAGAAGCTGATTGTACTTGGCATTCCGGTCTGAGCGGCAGGGTGCACCGGTTTTGATCTGTCCCGCACCGCAGGCAACTGCCAGGTCTGCGATAAAAGAATCCTCTGTCTCACCGGACCTGTGAGAGATCACCGCACGGTATCCCGCATGCTGGGCCATCTCCACGGCATCCAGTGTCTCCG
>CAVEKJ010000135.1:0-5770 GCA_963616205.1 Prevotella sp. | reverse complement strand
GCGGGTTCCTGTAGAACAGCACACGATCAGCTTAAACGCGTCAAAATGGTCATAAATATATTTCACCATCCAGGAATGGCCTTCGTCAGACACCTCCGGAAGTGTCTGCACCTGATCCTTCACCGGCTGATCGGCAAAACTCCTCTGAATCTCCCGGTATCTCTCTTCCAGCACTCTGGCCGGTTCCTCTACAAGCACATCAAAGAGAGATTCTTTGTCCGTGTAATAGCGGTACAGAGCACCTGTTGTCACAGATAGCCGGGATGCGATCCCCCGCATGGAAGCTCCCTGGAAACCTTTTTCCAGAAATTCCTGCTTCCCCGCTTCCAGAAGGTCTGCTGCCAGTTTTTCATTTACAGGTCTCATATGATTGTCTCCTTTATTCAATAACGCCGTTATTTAATAACAATGTTATTTTAAAATAACTTTCTTTGTTTGTCAATTGGTTAAGTTAAATCCGGCTATCTTTTTTTGCAAAATTCTTTATTTTTTATCACAAATCCCATACAAAAAGCAGCTGCTCTCTGCACAGAAATCAATTCTGTACAAAAAACAGCTGCTTCATAAGTTTCAAAATAGCCAAGCGGATATTCGCAAATGAAGCAAGGAACTTCCCTGATTCAGTTAACTATCCAGCTCTTTCCGCACGTCCGGGAACATTTCCACACACCGCTTCAGGATTCCCTGCATATAGGCAATGGTAATTCCATAATTGGTAATGGGAATCTTCTGATCCAGCGCACATTTCTGACGGTAGCGCATTTCCCGCTCGTTGAGCATACATCCGCCACAGTGCACGATCAGACTGTATTTCGATACATCTTCCGGGAAATCTCTTCCCGAGGAATATTCAAATTCCAGATCTTTTCCCGTATAATTGCGGATCCAGCGCGGAAGTTTGACAGTTCCAATATCATCACACTGTCTGTGGTGAGTACAGCCCTCGGAGATCAGGATCTTATCTCCGTCTTTCAGCCGGTCAATGGCTGCCGCCCCGGCTGCCGCAGTTTTTAAGTTTCCCTTAAATCTGGCAAACAGAATAGAAAAAGAAGTGAGCCAGATATCCTCCGGTGTTTCCTTGCTGACCTTTGCAAAAACCTGACTGTCTGTGATCACGAGTTTTGGTTTCTTGCCAAGAGTGTGCAAAGTATTTACGAGCTCATTTTCTTTGATCACAATGGCTGCTGCTCCGGCTTCCAGCACATCGCGGATGGTCTGCTGCTGTGGAAGGATCAGACGGCCTTTTGGTGCCGCTTTGTCAATAGGAACCACAAGAACCGCAAAGTCTGAAGGCTCCAGAAGATCTCCTACCAGGCGAAGTTTCAGGTCGTCGGTCACAGCAAGAGAAGCGATCTTTTCTTTCAGTTCGTAGATGTTCTGGCCTGTGGCTGCGCTGGCGTAAATAAATGGTTCCTGAATTGCAGTATCCACTTTCTGGTCTGGCTTTTCATCTGAAAGTACTTTTTTTCCCTCTGGAGAATCCGCATTTATTTTCCGATTCTCCGGCAGAAGATCCGATTTGTTGTATACAACCAGATACGGGATTTCCTTCTCTTTAAAAATATGGATCAGTTCTTCGTCCACACTGGTTTTTCCAATGGTGGCATCCACAACAAGGACTGCCACATCCACCCGGTTCAATACCTGCTTTGCCTTGCGGACACGAAGTTCTCCCAAATGGCCCTCATCATCAATACCCGGTGTATCAATGATCACCACCGGCCCCATGGGAAGCAGCTCCATAGCTTTGCTTACCGGGTCCGTGGTGGTTCCCTTCACATCGGAAACTACAGCCAGTTCCTGACCTGTCACCTTATTTACAATACTGGACTTTCCTGCATTTCTTCTGCCAAAAAAACCGATATGTACACGGTCTGCTGACGGTGTTTCATTCATTCCCATAATTCTACCTCTTTTCTTTCAGCATCAGACAGGTCCTCATCCATTCCTGTTCCCATCAACTTGCTTCACGATATGTTTTACACGATCTCTGAATAGTCGATCTTTCTGTCTTTGAAATAATATTCTTTATCGTGGTCGTTAATTTCTCGTAATACTTTACACGGATTACCGACTGCAACTACATTGGATGGCAGATCCTTTGTTACAACACTGCCTGCTCCAACTACTACATTATCGCCGATGGTAATTCCCGGTAATACAACAACACCTGAGCCCAGCCAGCAGTTTTTACCGATATGTACCGGCATGTTATACTGATATCCTTTCTGGCGAAGCTCCGGCAGGATCGGATGTCCTGCAGTTGCAATGGTCACATTTGGTCCGATCATGGTGTAATCTCCGATATAGATATGACCGTCATCTACCAGTGTCAGGTTAAAGTTGGCGTAAACATTTTTTCCAAAGTGGACATAAGCTCCTGCCATGTTAGCATGAAGTGGCGGTTCAATATAGCAGTCCTCTCCGATCTCCGCAAACATTTCTTTCAGCATTTCTTTTCTTTTATCCAGCTGTGTAGGACGTGTCATATTGAAATCGTAAAGCTTGTCCAGCTTCTTGATCTGATCCTGAAAGATCTCATCATCGTTAGGGAGATATAACTCTCCGGTATGCATTTTTTCTCTCATTGGGCGCATGTCGGCTCCTCCTTTTTGTGTGTTTTTTACAAAAAATAATATATGTTTTATGGTATCATATCGTATATTTACATACAAGCATGAAATTTCTGAATAATTTGAAGTTTTTTCGTGAATCTGTTATGTTCACTCGCAGAATCTTCCGCCCTGTCGGATCACCTGGTTTCGCTGTTCCGGGTCCAGCTCATCATCTGTAAAAATCAGCTGGTAATCACTGACCTCATTGTACTTTATGAGATTTTTTTTGCCAAATTTGGTGTGGTCCGCCAGAAGATAGCTTTCCTCTGCATTGGCATACACACAGCGTTTCACAGCGGCTTCTATCTCCCTGGTAGCCGAAGCTCCAAACGAAGCATCCACTGCACTGGCTCCAAAAAAAGCTTTGTCATAATGAAATCTGGATACATATTCTGCTGTGGAATAATCCAGCGGTCCGGCATATTCTTCCTGATAGATCCCCGGTGCCATATGGAGCTGTATTTTCGGATTTCTATAAAGTTCTTCCATCACCGGAAAAGAATTGGTCACAACCGTAAGATTCAGATCTGGCAAAAAACGCAGCATCAGAAGAAGGGTTGTGCTGGTATCCAGAAACAGTACTTCTCCTTCTTTGATATAAGACGCAGCTTTCCTTGCAATGTCCAGTTTGTTCCGATAAAGTTTCTCCTGGCGTGTGGAAAAACTCTGTCCCATCGGATACAGTTTTTTCAGGCTGGCACCGCCGTAATGGATATTAAGGAAACCCTGTTCTTCCATTACATGAAAGTCTCTTCGGATAGTCATATCTGATACACCGAATCTTTCAGATAAGGCTTTCACAGTTGCCTGGCCATCTTTATTCAGGATATCAAGGATCTGTTCCCGTCTTTTTATGGAAGAAAGTTCTTTTTCCTGTTTTTTCATTGTTTTATCCCTCTTTCTGTATCGTAAAACGGACAGCCGCATTCTACTTTTCAATTTATTTATGGATGTAATAACTAGCTAATAATGTTTAATCAAACATTATTTCTTTTATTATATCATAAATAAAACATAAACAAACATTTTTATTTTGTTATTTATGTGCTATTTTTATATGCAGAAACACCGATACTCAGCTTTTACAGAAAGGATTTCTGATATGAAACCATTATCTTCATTTAAGCCACAGGCTGTTTTCAGCGATATTGACGGCACTTTACTTACCTCAGAACACATTGTATCACCTCTGACCAGATCTGCCATCCATACTTTGACAGATCAGGGCGTTCTGTTTGCTATTTCTTCAGCACGAAGCCCCTCTGGCATCCGACCTATTATCGAAAAAAATAATTTCCATTGTTGCACCATTGCGTTCAGTGGTGCACTGATTCTGGATGAAGACCAAAATATCCTTTATGAAAAAGGAATGACCCTTTCCAATGCTTCCGAAGTCATTGATGTGATCGAAAAAAAATGTCCTCATGTAACCTGGAATGTTTTTACCGCAAAAGACTGGATCGTAAAAGATCGCACAGATTCTCATGTGATCCATGAAGAAACCGTTGTGGAAACCACATCCAGGGAAGGATCTCTTAATTCCTTTCCCGATACAGTTATGGTAGATAAAATCCTGTGTATGTGCGATCCGGAATATATGGCACAATCGGAAACACTTCTTCGCAAATACTTTCCGGAATTATCCATCGCAAGATCTTCTGATTCTCTCCTGGAGATCATGGCTGGCGGCATAAACAAAGCAGAAGCTGTAAAATACCTCTGTGATCTTCGAAAAATTCCTCTTTCTAGTACTGTTGCCTTCGGGGATAATTATAATGATCTGGAAATGCTGGAGGCTGTAGAACGTGGGATTTTAATGGGAAATGCCCCTTCCGAATTACAGAAACGCTTTTCCTTTGTAACAAAGAATAATGATCAGGACGGGATTTTCTGGGCTTTTAATGAATTGGGGGTTCTTGATTAATGCGTATGAATTTCTGCGCAAAAATTTATCGTATAATCCGTGAAGTTTTTTTCCTAAAACTTTCTGCTGCTTATTGCATCATGGAAAATTTATGATAAATAAAAAGTCTCTTCCAGAAGACAATTTTTTCATCTTGTACTTGTGAAAGAGACTTTCTATATTTCAGTAAATAATATTTATTTCAGTGCCAATCCGGATTTAAAAGCATCGCCAACTTTTCCGCCAAGACGGATATATGCGTTGTTAAACGGATCAAAAGTGATCGGGGCGGCTTTTGCCACATCGACATGTCCATTTTCATCCAGAACACGTTCATCTACACTGACGTTTACGATCTCACCGACCAGACGACAGGTTTCTTTGTCGTAGCTTTTCAGTTTACACTCCACACAGATCGGAAGTTCTTTAATGATCGGGGCATCTACTTTTTCGGATTTCTCAGCTGTGAATCCTGCTTTTGCAAATTTATCCGGCTCTTTGTTTCCAGAAACGATTCCTACATAATCGCAGGCTGCCATATGATCTACATCTGCCATACTGACTGTGAAAGCGCCTTTTTTCAGGATGTTTTCTGTTGTTTTGTGATTTTTACTGACGCAGATGGAAAGTTCCTTATCATCGCTGATTCCGCCCCAGGCTGCATTCATAACATCCGGTTTACCATCTTCGCCATATGTGGCAATCATCAGTACCGGCTGTGGATAAGTGTAAGGTTTGGCTCCAAAATCTTTTCTCATGATTTTTTCTCTCCTTTATTTTTTTGTATCGCTGTTATTTTTTATGAATTCACGTACAAGCTGCAGACCTCCTAAGGGAACACAGAATTTATCTCTGTGCTGTCTGCATTGCTGATACGTTTCTTCCAGATCAAACCACTGTACTGCTTCTACTTCTTCTTTCTGAAGTGTAAGATGACTGATTTCTACAGGGTGATCATAGATATAGACAAAGGCAATCTCCTCATCCCGGAACATTTTTCTATGAAATTCTTTGGCAAAAGATATGGGGAATTTCCCTGCAAACTGCAGATCTTCCGGCGCTGCATGGATTCCCAGTTCCTCTTCCAGCTCCCGCAATGCCGATTCCATTGGTTCGTCTCCTGCCTGTATGTGACCTGCAGAGGATGTATCAAATTTTCCCGGAAAAGAATCCTTGTTTCTGGACCTTTTCTGCAAAAGGATCTCTGTTCTTCCATTTTTCTGGTGGATGATCCAGATATGTGCAGTACGGT
>CAVEKJ010000134.1:2935-5788 GCA_963616205.1 Prevotella sp. | reverse complement strand
GCTCTACCTCCGATCTCCTCCCAGGCTCTCCTTGTAAGGACTTTTACAAGAAGGCTGCGGTATTCTTTTGATGCACGCATGTTTTTGTCTGTAGGCACATGTTCCGCTGCATATGCGGCAAAAGCTGCTGCTGCCTCTTTTTTCTGCTGTGGGTCCATCCCGGTAAAATCATTCAGGATCCCTTCTTTATCTTCCACCAGCATTGCCTTGGCAGGTCTTGCACCGATGGCTGTTCTTGCTTCCCCGTTAAGCAGAGAAGCCGCACAGGTGATCACCGGAAAATCTGTGGAATTATTCCTCTGACTTAAGTATACACTGTTCAGCGGCTGTTTTTTCACGATAATGTTTACCAGGATATCGTTGTCTTTCTCCATGGCCGCAAACTGTGCCAGCGGAATAGTTCCGCCTTTATACAACTCCACCCAGGTGTCCAGAACAAGAAACATGGTCAACACATCGGAAAACCCAAATCTTCCGAAAATACTTCCTCCCACTGTGGCACAGTTTCGAAACTGCACGCCCACAATGTGGCGCACACTTTCCCGGATCGCACCGTTTGTGTAGACATTCAGCTCTTTATGGGTTTCCAGCGCATGAAGCGGAGTCATGCAGCCGATCACAAAAGCCTCCTCTGTTTCTGTAATGGTATCCAGCCCAAGTCCTGACAGGTCAATGGCTGTCATGATGTTTCGATTTCCCATTTTCAGCCAGACCATGCCTCCCAGCACGCAGGCTGTTTTTTTCTGGTTCAGTTCATATGCCTGTTCAAGGCTCTCCGCCTTTACGTAATTCTTTATCTTCAGCATACTTTGTTCCCTTCTGAATTTTCGTTATCTGCCTTGTAGCTTTTTCAGCCAAATATTTATTTTAACAGACTGGCGGTTAAATGGCTACCGTTTTTCATCTCATCAGTCAGCTGTTTCCAGAACAACAAACTGATACGGTCTCAGAATGATCTCTTTTTCTGTGATCTTTATGGTTTCCTGATTGTTCAGAAGCACCGCTTTCACTTCTCCCGGAAGAGATACTTCCTGTGGCTGTGCCTGCAGGTTTCCAAGGATCAGAAGGTTTTTGTCCCCGGTTCTTGTATAGGCAATGAGATTCTCCTGTTCTTCCCGGTACGGAGTCAGCGCTCCATATACAAACGTCTCTTTATACTCCGGATCTTTTCGCAGTGCAGTCAGTTTTTTGTAGAAAGAAAGCAGGGAGTCACTGTCCGTTAACTGGGACTCTACATTAATCTCCTTATAATTCGGATTCACCCCAAGCCACGGCTTTCCCTCTGTAAAGCCTGCATTTTTCTCTGCGTTCCACTGTACCGGAGTTCTGGCATTGTCTCTGGAAAATGCAGAAGCAGCATCAAGGGCTTCTTTTTCCGTACATCCGGCACGGAGTGCTACCTGGTATTCGTCAATGGTACTGATATCGTCGATCTGGTCCATGGATGTAAATTCCATATTCTCCATACCGATCTCCTGACCCTGATAGATAAACGGAATTCCTTTCAGCAGAAAATAGACGCCAGCCAGAAGTTTCTTGGAATCCAGGCAACGATCTTCCGGCGAAATATAGTGACAGACACCTCTTGGCTCATCGTGATTCTCGATAATATTGGAGATCATTCCAATATCCCCGATCTTCTTCTGGGTATGGAAAATACATTTCTTGTAGTCTTCCGGGGTCAGATATGGTTTGGATGCATACCAGCCATCCTCGCTTTTTCCGTAACAGGTTTCCTCGAAATCAAACATGGAGGAAAAATATCCATTTTCTCCGATGAAATCTTTGACCTCATCTTCCTTCTCATTGAACACTTCTCCTACTGTAAAAGCATCGTAAGGGTGAAAACATTTCTCTGCCATCTCTCCTAAGAAGTCACCGATTCCCTCTGCCTCCTCCAGCATCCGCTCCACGCTGCAAAGTCCGTCCGCGCGGTCTGCCGGGTAATCCGAAAATGGAAGTTTTTTCTTGATATTGATAATGGCATCAATGCGGAATCCACCAAGTCCTTTTTCCATCCACCAGCGGATGTTTTTGTAGACTTCTTCCCTTACTTCCGGATTCTCCCAGTTGAGATCCGGCTGTTTCTTATGGAACACATGAAGATACTGTTTGTCCGGATGCCCCGGAAGCTCCTCCCATACAGGACCTCCAAAATAACTTCTCCAGTTGCAGGGAGCCTTGTCATCTTTTTTGTCCCGGATATAAAAGAAATTTCCATATTTTCCGTCCGGATCCTTGATCGCCTGCTGAAACCACTCATGCTCATCGGAACAGTGGTTTACCACAAGATCCATAAGGATATACATGTCACGTTTCTTCGCTTCCGCGATCAGCTGATCCATATCTTCCATGGTTCCAAACCTTGGATCAATGGCATAATAATCTGCAATGTCATATCCCTGATCTGCAAGGGGGGATTTATAGATCGGGGAAAGCCAGAGAATATCTGCTCCCAGTTCCTTCAGATAATCCAGCTTACTGATAATTCCCAAGATATCTCCGATCCCGTCTCCGTTGGAATCATAAAAACTCTTCGGGTAGATCTGATAAACTACCTTGTCATGCCACCATTTTCGTTCCATTGTTTTCCTCCTTATGCCTGTTTGATCATGCAGTACTGCTTCAGATCAAATCCTTTTTTCTGTACAATGCCGTATAATTTAAATCCGAATTTCTCATACATGGAAACATTTACCGGATTATGAGTCTCCAGGGAGATCATCAGTTTATGCCGGTCTGCATAGTCGATCACCTCATCCATCAGCTTCTCCGCCAGTCCATGATGCTGCATCTTCGGCGCCACGGCCAGATAGATCACATGAAGCCTCTCTGTGGTATGAAGCTGGGAAG
>CAVEKJ010000134.1:0-2925 GCA_963616205.1 Prevotella sp. | reverse complement strand
ATGCAGCTGATCCGTCCAGCTGGAATTCAGGTAATCTTTTCCCTGGATAAATTTCCGAAGCGTTGCAAGGCTGGGATCTTCCTTGATCAGATATCCGTCCGTTTTCAGCAGGGCAAAAAAATCCACCATCAGATTATGTATGGCTGCTTCGTGCTCCGTTCCGTCGGACACTACCAGGATGCTGTTCAGCTCACTGCTGTCCGCATAGATCTCACAGGTCTCAAAAAATTCCGTGAGATCGCAGCTGAAAAGTTCCGGCATCAGCCGTTCTCTGGTATCTTTGTCCGGGATCAGGGCATGATACAGCGGATCTTCCGAAAAACATACGGTCAAAATCCGGATCAGCTTATCCAAGTCTTCTTCTTTCACTCGGTATAAATTCTGGCTTTCCATTCTTTCCTCCAGGTATGGTTTTATTCTGCTCCTGCTGCCTTATATAGTTTCAGGCAGCAGTATTTTTTTCTTTTATGAGGCAGATCCACTGTCCTCAAACATATTACTGACCTCACAGATCAGACTGGTAAGTTTTTCCGCAGCACGGATCAGATATCCAACATCATCTATATAGTAATGTTTCTGCCTTTCCCAGGCTTCCTTAAGGCTTTGTTTCTCTGCATCCAAACTGTCACCATGTTTCTTCTCCTTCAGGCTTTCCACCAGATCATAGAGATTTTCGTGATGAATGATCCTGCCTTTTCCCCACATCAGACGATCCGGGGACTGTTTCATGATATATTCTGTAAAATGATAAAAAACTTCCCGTTCAAACTGAAATGCATAACAGTTGTTATCAATGCTGTAAAAAGATTCCAGCGCAGGGGCGATCTCGCCTTTTTCCAGATGACTCATAGCTTCCTTCAGTGCATAGAGATTGTTCTGTACTGCCTGCTGGGGAAAGATCACATTATCATCCCAGTCCAGACGTACCAGATAATCCTGGAATTTCCGGAAAACGCCAAGAAGTTTTTTTGCAATAGCATCCGCTTTTTTCCAGTCACGCTTCTCTTCCGGAATATTATTAAAATTACGTACCTGCTCTGCAAGAATCAAAGCCGCCTTCTTTGCCTCTTCTGTTTTTTTCAGAAGAAGGGCTCCATCGGCACCGGTCTTCCTACAGAGATCCAGATCCAGGCTTTCCATGCTCCGATCCAGCACCCGGCTAAAATCCATAGGCGGCAGTGCAAGACTGTCAATCGCCATAAGAAGCCGCAGATAAAATTCATGGTGGAATTTATACACTTCTTCCTCATAAACATCCTGATTGTCGTACTGGGAATGATAATAATTCTCCATAAACGGTCCACCACTGAAATCATTGACCATGGACGGGATTCCGGAAATCGACATGGTAAAATCATCGGACCAGGTCTCAATGGGATAAAGTGTTGTCATGCCATCCGGATAAATTCCCTCCGGCATCTTCACAGCATCCACAAATTTCTGGATAAAATCTGCATATTCATAGGTACAGCGCACCGCATCCCTGGTACTGTGGGCATGGGCCGGAAGTTCAAAATTCAGATCCGCAATCACCTGGCCCGGCCAGTCCGGCCTTGCCTCAAACACCTGACGGTAAGCACCTGTGGACCAGTCATATTTCGTGTCGGAAATCCCCCATTCTTCTGCTGCAAGGGCACATACCACAATGGTGTGGCGAGGCTTATATCCACCGCGGATCAGTGCACGGGCAATGCCAATGATCATGGCAACCGCGGCATTGTCATCCTGAAATCCCTCAAAATACGAATCATAATGGGCACTTAAAAGGATCATGGAATCCGAACTGCTTCCCGGGATTTTTCCTACAATATTATAGGTATACTGGTCTTTGAGCACTTCTGTATCCGCATCAAATTCCACAGAAATCTCAGGAACTTTCCTTCCGTTTTCCTCTTTTTCTTCCATAAGCTTACGGATTTTGAGAAAATCTGCCCTGGACATGGAAAATGCAGGGGCGTTGGACGGTCCTGCGATATCCTGTGCATTGAGGGCGGTATCATCAATCTGTGCATAACCCCGGCTCTGGACAGCGATCAGAGCTGCCGCCCCTTTCAGGTGTGCCTGATATACCGGATAGTTGATCCACCACTCTTCTCTCTGGTTGATCTCGATAAGAACGAGTTTGCCTTTTACATCAATCTCTTTATATTCCTCTGCTGTACCTTTTCCAAGATATACAAGGTCAAAGTGCTGAAAACCATTGGTCTTAAAATCTGTCTGGTATGCGCCGAGCTGGATCTCCTGGCCGGTTCCCTCCGGATCATGATAGCGCAGTACCGCTTTTTTAAATTCCCATGCATCCACACGGATCTTATCTTTTTCCACCTGGGTAAGGCCGGCTTTTTTCATTTCTTCCAGAAGCATATCTCCGGTTTTCCGCTCTGCCAGGGAACCTGCGGTGCGGTATCCCAGAACCGGATTTGTTTTTTCCTGTTCCATGCGTTTGGCAAGATCATAGGATTCTTTTACATCCAGGCATGAAACGCATTTCTCCACGATGTTCAACTTTACTGTCATCCCTTTCTTGGCAGTGCCCACATAATCAGTAATTTCATTCTTCTGACAAGGGCACACATTTAACTGGTATAGATTATACCTTATCAATGTCCGGATTTCCAGAAAAAAATCGAATGCCTGGATTTGACTTAACTATAAAAAACGTGATTTTGCCAGGATATAAGAAATACCTACAGCATAAATCACGTTTTTACAATATTTTATATGAATTTTGTCAACCAGAATACCGGAGCGCATCGATCGGTTTCTTGGATGCCGCCTTGTTGGCCGGATACAGACCAAAAAGCACACCGATTAGAACAGAAAATGCCACAGACAGCCAGACTACTTTCATATCCATGGTAAAACTCATGGAATTCTTCATAACCACCGCTGCAACTTTCAGGATCACCCAGGAAAGTCCGATCC
>CAVEKJ010000133.1:0-5868 GCA_963616205.1 Prevotella sp. | reverse complement strand
GCACAGACCATAGCATTCTCTTTCAATAAAGTGAGAGAAAGTATAGCACTGACAACTTCGTGGAAAAAGTTTTCATTTGTGAAAGACATCACGAGCGTGGAAGAGGCGGGAAGCCTGATCATGTTCGGCGGCGGGGACTCAATCAGCACTGGCGACGGGAACATATACATCTACCGTCCGGACGTCCGGCATGGGTACTCTTCAGAGGATATATTCAACTTATTGACCAACAACGGAAGCATCCAGGGCATGTACATGACTGGAGGAAAACTTTACTGGAACGGCTCCTATATCAAGTCAAAATCAGTAGCAACAGACGCGCTGGCAGCCAATAGCGTTACTGCCGAAAAAATAAGTCTGGATGATCTGTACTCCCTGAAAGCGGACATTGCCGGATATAAACTGTCAGCAAACACGATATCACATCAGAGTACTACGACTGCGGGCGATGGAAGTGTTGGACAGACTTATTACGATACATATCTGTCATCAAAAGACAAACGCCTTACTTTCCGAAAAGGGCCGGGAACAACTGACTATATAACACTTGATATACAAGGCCTGCGGGCCAGTGGAGGGCAAAGATTAAATCTGATATCGGATGCAGATGTAGATGTAGACGGTAGTGATTTTACTAGCGGAAATCATCATTCCCTGGGATTTACTAATGTTTATGGAATTTTGTACGTTACAGCTGGACTCAAGGTTGCTGGAACAAAGCAGGCAGTCAGAGAGACGGAAAACTATGGAGAAAAGGGCGTCTATTGCTACGAAACTCCAACGCCGCTGTTTGGCGATATCGGATCTGGAGAGATAGCTGCAGATGGAAAGTGCTACGTTGATATTGAAGACATCTTAAAAGAGATGATCAACACAGAAATGCAGTATTATGTTTTCTTACAGAAGTGCGGAGAAGGAGATCTGTATGTTTCAGAATGCTGTTCAGACTACTTTATAGTAACCGGTACTCCTGGCCTTAAATTTTTCTGGGAGTTGAAAGCGAAACAAAAAGGTTACGAGTACAACCGGTACGAAGGCGAGGACAGGGCAGTAGGATTTAAACAGATAGCATATGACGATGAGTATCTGAACGACATAGAAAAGCTCATCGAAGAAAGAGAGGAAATATGAAAGTATTAACAAGCTTTATAGCACTGAATACCGGAGAAGGTGAAAGGATTTCCTTCACTTATTCGGAAGTCAATGAAGATGGAACTATCGTAAGCCAGAATAACAAGAAAAACTTCCTGGTCCTTGATAGCAGCCTGAAGAACAACCTCAACGAGATCAAAAAGTATATAGAAGAGAAACACCTTACAGAATAGGAGAACATATATGAGAATCAGAGCGGAGCCGGAGGGCTCTTATTTTTATACAATAAATTGCGCCGGCGCAACACCGGAGAAAGGAAGACAGAGTGGAAACAATCATTTCATCCTGCATTAGTGCAGCGGTAACTCTTCTGGTGTGTCTGATCAGCAACCACAGCCAGAACGAAAAGACGCGAGCACTGATGGAATACAAACTTGAAGAGCTGACGAAGAGAGTAGATAAGCACAATAACGTTGTAGAACGGACATATTTTCTTGAGAAAAAAATGGAAGTCCAGGAGGAACAGATTAAAGTAGCAAACCACCGGATTTCAGATCTGGAGGGAAAGGAGAACGGACATGTTTGAGAATTGCGTATTCAAACCAAGTGTAGATACAGTGAAGTGGCTGAAAAAAGCGGGCATCAGAGCTATTAAGACCATAGCGCAGACTGCAGTCGGCGTGATCGGAGCCGGGAGTGCTATCTCAGCAGTAGACTGGAAGATGGTAGTATCGGCATCGGTCGTGGCCGGGGTGGTAAGTATCCTGACAAGTGTAGCTGGTATTCCGGAAGTGGAAGCAGGAGAGGGCGAGTGATCGTCCTCTTTTTGACTGAAAGGAAAAAACGATGAAAGAAATGGAGATTTTTAAGAATGCAGAGCTTGGCTCAGTACGTGTTGTAATGGTAAACGAGGAGCCGTATTTTGTTGGAAAAGATGTAGCAGAAATTCTTGGATATAGTAATCCAAGAGATGCACTTTGCAAACATGTAGATAATGAAGATAAGGATGTAGCGAAATGCGACACCCTTGGAGGAACACAGGATTTTACTGTTATCAATGAATCTGGTCTTTACAGCCTGATCCTTTCAAGCAAACTTCCTTCTGCGAAACGATTCAAAAAATGGGTTACATCGGAAGTTTTGCCGGCTATTCACAAACACGGCCTGTATGCCACAGACAAGGTGATCGACAACATCCTGAACAATCCAGATTTCGGCATCGAACTCCTGACAAGGTTAAAAGAAGAACGTGCTGCCAGAGTAGAGGCAGAGCGAAAGAATGCTATCCTCATGCATGTAAATAAAACCTACACAGTTACTGAAATCGCCAAAGAACTGGGGCTGAGATCTGCGACCCAGCTGAACAGGATCCTGGCAGAGAAGAAGATCCAGTATCAGGTAAATGGTACTTGGGTGATGTATTCCAGATACAGTGACCAGGGGTATGAGGAGATTAAACAGGAAGTCCTTGATTCTGGAAGAGTGATCTATCACAGACGTATCACACAGATAGGAAGAGAATTCATCTTGAGCTTATTCCAGACAGCCGCCTGAGAAAGGAGAAAACATGTTAAAGATCATGGGAAAGTCCCAGGCCAGCATTGAGCAGATGCGGGCCTACATCAGAAAAATGAATCCAAAAGTGTCCGATTCGGTCATTAAGATGATACCGTTATATATCACAGAAGGAGCGGCAGAAGGTGTCCGCGGTGATGTTGCGTTCGCCCAGAGTTGCCTGGAAACCGGAAACTTTACTTTCGCCGGATCAGCAGTAACGCTTGATCAGAATAACTTTTGCGGTATGGGAGTGACCAAGGCAGGAGTGAAGGGCAACAGCTTTAAGACCCCAGCGGAAGGTATCCGTGCGCAGATCCAACACCTGCAGGCCTATGCCAGCACAGATCGGTTGAAACAGAAATGCATTGACCCACGATATACTTACGTCAGCAGAGGTTGTGCGGAGTATGTGGAGCATTTAGGTATCCAGGAAAATCCGAAAGGTCAGGGCTGGGCATCCGGCCGGAACTACGGCCAGAAGATCATCAATATCCTGAATGGCATATTATCAATTAAGACAGAAAATAAAAAGGAGAGTAATACTATGAACATCAACACAAGCCTTATCAGTAACAACAACAGCTATGCAGGCCAGACACCGGCATATATCGTAATTCATAACACAGATAACTATGCAAAAGGCGCAAATGCGAAAGCACACGCTAAGGCACAGCACGATGGAAATTTTAAGGGTTATTCCGCACATGTATACGTGGATGATACAGAAGCATATCAGGCGCTTCCATATAATCGTGGTGCATGGCACGTGGGCGTCAACTATGGTGGCCGGTTGTTCGGTACTGTCAACAACAGAAATTCGGTGGGAATCGAGATGTGCGTCCAGGCAGGCTATAACTATGAGAAAGCTTTTCAGAACACAGTCCAGGTATGCAAGCAGATCATGAAACAGCTGGGAATCCCTGCCGACAGAGTTGTGCAGCATTATAATGTATGCGCAAAGAACTGCCCGTCAGCAATCCGCGCAAAAGGCGACTGGAACCGGTTTAAGCAGTTGATTGGAGCCGAGACCACCACGACAACAGTAGATAAATACTATCGCACAAGAAAGTCCTGGGCCGACAGCAAGAGCCAGATCGGAGCCTATAAAAGTCTTGAGAACGCCAAGAAAGAATGGAAAGAGGGCTACACCATCTATGACTGGAATGGAAAAGCAGTGTATCCGGCACAGACTTCAGAAAAGACAGTAGTTCTGACCGGAAAGTTTGAGACCCAGCTCCCGATCATCCGGAAAGGAAATTCAGGCGTTGCAGTTTCCGTGCTGCAGTCTGTACTTGGTGTTACTGTGGATGGCCATTTCGGGGATAACACAGAGGCATCCCTGAAAGTTTTCCAGAAAAACACAGGCGTAAAGGTAAGTGGAACCTGCGGTATTGATTCCTGGAAAAAGGTGATTGAACATATGAAGGCAAACACGAAATAACTTCCTATTATATATCAAATATCCGGCGGGTACCCACCGCCGGATAAATATTGCATCATCTTTTAACTAAAATCTGTCTACCATTTGTCTACCACATGCAGAAAATAATAAAAAATAATAGAAAACAGCAGAACAATGGAAAAGCCCGAAACCCCTGATAAATACTTGATTTTTGGGCATTCCAGAAGCTTGTAGAAAACAGTAGAAAAAGCCCGAAAAACGTCATTTGGATATATGAAGTACATGGAAACCCTTGAGTATTAAATATCGTTAAGAATTTTTAAGCTGCTGCCTGTTCCTTTCGGGAATGGGTGGCAGTTTTTGTATGAACAGATATTGTATGTTTTAGACTGAAACAAGAAAGTCCTCTGCGTGATTGCGGATATCCTCTTGACTGGTTTGAAGAATTCACATGAACTTCACAGATAACGTCCGGGGCTCTATTGTATTTTTGGTAATTTTACGTTAAAATAAATAACTCGGAGAGGCCTTTTAAGGCCGGGAAAAATTTATTCTTGCATTTATGCAGGACATATATTACAATAATGTTACAAAAAAGTTAAGAAAGCTATTTCTGTATCATATATAGAGGAGGATACATATGATCGATCTTGTAGATGTGAGCAAATCTTACGGTCCGGGTCTTCCGGCTGTGAATCATGCGAACTTACATGTTGATAAAGGCGAATTCGTGTTTGTGGTAGGAAGCAGTGGTTCCGGTAAATCCACACTGATCAAGCTTCTGATGAAAGAGCTGGATTCTACCAGTGGAACCATCACCGTAAGCGGTGAACGCCTGGAGAAGATGAAACACAGACGCGTTGCCAAATACCGCAGGAAACTTGGCGTAGTATTCCAGGATTTCCGTCTGTTAAAGGACCGCAATGTATACGAGAACGTAGCGTTTGCACAGCGTGTCATCGGAAGACCGACCCGCGTCATCCGCAAACGTGTGCCGGAGGTTCTCCAGGAAGTAGGTCTTGCAGGGAAATATAAGGCATATCCGGATGAACTTTCCGGTGGTGAGCAGCAGAGAGTTGCCCTTGCCAGAGCACTGGTAAACCGCCCGGACATCCTTCTGGCAGATGAGCCTACCGGAAACCTGGATCCACGTACTTCAGAGGAGATCATGGCTCTGATGGAGCAGATCAATGACAGAGGAACCACCGTTTTAGTAGTTACTCATAATAAAGACATCGTCAATGCCATGCGTAAACGAGTAGTCACCATGCACAACGGTAAGATCATCAGCGATGAGAAAGAGGGAGGATATCATGAGGCCTAGTACGATCTGGTATACCCTGAAGCAGGGCTTTAAGAATATAAAAAGAAACTGGATGTTTTCCCTTGCCTGTATTATCACAATGGCAGCCTGCATTTTTCTGGTAGGTATTTTTTACTCCATCGTGAACAATGTCGGTAACATCGCACATAAAGTAGAAGAAGAAGTGCCGATCACCGTATTCTTTGACGAGGGAACTACAGATGAGGAGATCCAGGCAATTGGAGATGAGATCCAGGCAAGACCGGAAGTTGCCAAGATGGATTATCAGTCAGCAGACCAGGCCTGGGAGGAATACAAACAGAAATATTTTGGAGATGAGGATGCAGCAGATGGATTTAAGGACGATAATCCTCTTGCCAATTCTTCCAACTATCAGGTATATCTCAACGATATCACCAAGCAGACAGAACTGGTAAATTATATCCAGGGGCTGGATCATGTCCGTAAGGTAAATCAGTCGGAGCAGGCATCCAAGACACTGGGATCTATCAAC
>CAVEKJ010000132.1:0-5880 GCA_963616205.1 Prevotella sp. | reverse complement strand
GCGTCTTTCTGCAAGGAGAAGGGAATCCTGGCAGCGACTGTTTACTGGAAGTACTTTCCAAAACCTCAGACGGGGTATGGGTTTGCCGGCATAACTGGAACGATCCCATGGGACAGTGGTCTGGAGACGGAAAAAAAGTCCTTACAGAAAAAGAATTCAAACAAAGTAAGATATATGGAAAATATACTCCTATGACACTGGAGGATCTTTTCCTCCTTCTCAAAGACTATCCGGATGCATATGTGATGATCGATTCCAAGCAGTATTCGATCCGCAATTATCAGAGGACACTGGAGGACTACAGTGACTACGTGGAAACTGCCAGGCTGGTGGGGGCAGGTGAAGTACTGGATCAGATCATTCCGGAGATCTACAGTGAAGCAATGTTTCCCGGAACGGCCATGATCTATTCTTTTCCATCGTATATATATTCGCTCTGGCAGGATTATTCCGTGGAAGATCTGGATGAGATCGCGTCTTTCTGCAAGGAGAAGGGAATCCTGGCAGCGACTGTTTACTGGAAGTACTGGTCAGAAGAAACGGAGAAGATCTTTGAGAAAAACGGGATCCGTCTGTATGTTTACACAGTTAACGAACGGGAGCAGGCCAGAAAATATATTTCACAGGGCGCAGAGGGGATCTGTACCGATTTTCTCACAGAGGAAGATCTGTGGTAAGAGAAATAAAAACAAAGGAATCAGAGGATTATGAAGATAAGAACAACCATTGCTGTGATGGCAGCAAAGATCACAGGGCATGTCTGTAAGCTGATGGGGCGTCAGGGAGTAACCTGGGCCGGTAAGATCGCACTGAAGATATGTCCGGATATCCTGGAAGAACTTTCTTCCCAGGTAAGAGAAAAAATATTTGTAGTATGTGGAACCAACGGAAAGACCACAACCAACAACATGCTCTGTGCTGGTCTGGAGGCAGAAGGGAAAAAAGTCATCTGCAACCACACCGGTTCCAACATGCTGAACGGAGTTGTGGCGGCGTTTGTACTGGGAGCGAAATTCAGTGGAAAACTGGATGCAGATTACGCCTGTATCGAGGTGGATGAGGCATCCACAAGACACGTGTTCACAAAGATTAAACCGGATTACATGGTCATGACCAATCTGTTCCGCGATCAGCTGGACCGTTACGGTGAGATTGATATTACCATGAACATCCTGGAAGAAATGATGAAAAAAGTTCCGGATATGAAAGTCATTGTCAACGGTGACGATGCATTGTCCGCATATCTTGCCATGGACTGCGGAAATCCTTTTGTAACCTATGGGATCAGCAAGCCTGTGATCAAGAATAAGACCAACGAGATCCGTGAGGGACGGTTCTGCAAGTGCTGTGGGGAACGTCTGGTATACAGTTTTTATCATTACAGCCAGCTGGGTGATTACAGATGCCCGAAATGCGGTTTCAAACGTCCGGAGATCGATTTTGATGCCACAGATGTGAAGGTGGATGACCAGATCGCCTTTACAGTAGAAGATAAACGGATCGTGGCCAATTACAAGGGATTCTATAACGTATATAATATCCTGGCTGCCTATGCGGGAATCCGTACCGCCGGATTTAAAGCGGAACATTTTAATGAGATGCTGAAGAAATTCAATCCGGAGAACGGGCGTAATGAGCAGTTTCGGATCAAGGGAACCAGTGTTGTCCTGAACCTTGCCAAGAATCCGGCAGGTTTTAACCAGAATATTTCGGCCGTGATGCAGGATGAATCACCGAAGGATATCATTATCGTGATCAATGATAACGCACAGGACGGGAAAGATATCTCCTGGCTCTGGGATGTGGACTTTGACCTTTTCGGCGGGGATAATATCAATTCCATCACAGTCAGCGGTATCCGTTGCCAGGATATGCGCCTCCGGTTGAAATATGTGGATATTCCGTCCATGCTGGAGAATGACGTGGAGACGGCCATCCGCAAGCGGATTGAGGACGGATGCGGCAATCTTTATGTACTTGTAAATTATACGGCGCTGTTTGGCACCAAAAATATCCTGAAGAAACTGGAGGGTGAGAAATGAAGATAACGATTGGACATTTATATCCGGATCTTCTGAACCTTTACGGTGACAGAGGAAATATCCAGTGCCTGATGAAACGGTGTCTCTGGAGAGGAATCGAGGCAGAGACCATTGCTTTTGAGCTGGGGGATAAGATCGATTTTTCAAAACTGGATATCGTGCTCCTTGGCGGCGGTTCCGACAGAGAGCAGATGCTGGTATGCGAAAAATTAAAAGAGATCCAGAAGGATTTCAAGGCATATGTGGAGGATAACGGCGTTGTGATTGCAATCTGCGGTGGATATCAGCTCCTGGGGAATTATTACAAGACGGATCAGGGAATGATCGAGGGCCTGAAGCTGGTGGATATGAGCACCGAGCAGGGAAAGGGCCGTCTCATTGGAAATATTGTGATGCAGAGTGATCTTTTTGACATGCCGATCGTGGGATTTGAGAACCATGGAGGACGTACCACCATCGGAAACAACAAACCCCTTGGAAAAGTACTGGCCGGATACGGAAATGACGGACAGTCCGGCGAAGAAGGGGTTGTATACAAGAATGTGATAGGAACCTATCTTCACGGTCCGCTTCTTCCAAAGAATCCACAGCTGGCAGATCTTCTGATCAGCCGTGCTCTGGAACGGAAATACGGCAAAAAGATCGAACTTGAGAAACTGGATGACAGCGAGGAACAGGAGGCAAACTCCTATATTTTCCATCGCTTTGTAAAAAACGAAGGATAAAGAGGTCAGTATGGCAAAATCAAACAATCAGAAGGCGAAGATCCTGTACCTTGAAAAAATGCTGCGGGAGACAGGGGAGCATCGGGCATTATCCATGCAGGCGATCCTTGAGAAGCTTGAAAAACAGGGGATCCGTGCAGAGCGAAAGAGTATTTATGATGATGTGGAGGTCCTGCGTTCTTTTGGAATGGACATCCGTTATACGAGAGAACGGCCGGGCGGTTATTATCTTGCCGGCGAGAGTGCGGAATCAGAACAGTCATCTGAAGAGATCAGGGAGAACACAGCAGATACAGAGGTTCATGGAGCTGTCGCTTGCGGATATCGGAAACTTCTTGAGGATTCCACCGGAACCATAAAAAAAGAAATAAAACTTCTCTGTGCAGGAGCAGTGCAGGCAGAAGTCCGGGATTTTTTTGGTGCAGATGCAGAATATAAAATGAAAGACAGCGGAGATCTGACTGTAACGGCAGAACTTCCGGAAAATGCAAAATTTTACGGATGGCTGACAGGACTGGGTGGCAGTGTCCGTATCCTGAAACCAAAGAAATCCGCAGTTGCTTACAGAGATTATCTGAAATCACTGGCAAAGGAATATAAAGGCTTATAGGAGAGATTTGACCATGAAGAAAAAAACAGCGATCCTGCTTGTGGGAGCTCTTGCTCTTACTGCAGCTCTTTCCGGCTGCGGCAAAAACAAAGAGGCGACAGAAGCAGCCAACGAAAGTGTGGAGTCTGAAGACCCGGAAGGAAAAGCCAAAAACAGCGATGATGCGGAGGAAGAAGAAAAAGAAGAAGAGAAAGAGACTGCACCAGCAGACAAAAAGGTAGGGGTATTTCTGCCTTCATCCGCAGATGATTCCCGCTGGGTCATCGATGGGGAAACCCTGCAGACAACCCTGGAAGAGGACGGATATGATGCAGAGATCTTTTTTGCGGATAATGACAGCGATACGCAGGTGGCACAGATCCAGTCCATTCTGGACGATGAAAAAACATCGGCCCTTGTTATAGCGCCTGCAGATGCATACAGTCTGAATGATGTGCTGGAGCAGGTATATGAGAAATCCATTCCTGTGATTTCTTACGATCAGCTGATCATGGATACAGATAAGGTCAACTATTATGTTACTTTTGATACAAGAAAAGCAGGAAAGATGGTGGGAAGTTCCATCATCAAAAAAATGGATCTGGAAAAGGCCAGAGAGGAAAAACGTACACTGACCATCGAGTTCCTGATGGGGTCTCCGGATGACCGTGATGCACTGTTCTTTTATAATGGCGTAATGGAAAAACTCCAGGAATATTTTGACGACGGAACACTGGTGTGCACTTCAGGAAAGCAGACCTTTGATGATACAGCAGTGATGCGGTCCGGAAGAACTACTGCGAAGAATGATATGGCAGAGATCCTTTCCCAGAACTATACAGAGGGCACACCGGATATTATCTGTACAGATGCGGACGATCTTGCACTTGGTGCCGTCGATGCCCTGGAGGATGCAGGTCATGTGGCAGGAGAAGAAGGATGGCCCATGATCACTGGCTGTGGCTGCGAGGCAGAAGCGGTAACTGCTGTGATCGAGGGAAAACTTGAGGACAGTCTGTTTTTTGATAACCGCGTGCTGGCAAATGACTGCGTGACTATGGTTGACACTCTTCTGAAAGGGGAGAAACCGGAGATTTCCGATTATGAGCAGTATGACAACGGAACCAAGATCGTGGGAACTGTGACCAGTGATATCCAGCTGATCGACGCGGATAATTACCAGATGCTTGTAGATGACGGATATTATGACGAAGATGAGATCGCACCGGAGGCAACCCCGACACCGATCCCGACGGCAACACCGGAAGTTACGGTGACGGAAGAACCGGAGAAAGATACAACCCCGACACCATCAGAGAAAGCTGACAAAGAAGAGGACAAGACCACCCCGGCACCATCAGAAGAGGCAGGTGCTTCTGTGACACCAACACCGGAAGCAGATGAGACAGCAACTCCCACACCTACAGAGAAAGCTTCCAGGGGTGCAGATGCATAAAGAAAAATAAATAGGACAAAATAAAAATACTCCTGGAAACAACATACATAAGTTTCCAGGAGTATTTTGTATGATAAATCTTATTCACGGAAAGTAAGTTTGCCACCTTCAATGGAGTCAATGATGGCAAGAGATTCCAGATGGATACCCATATCACGGATGGTCTGTCCGCCGGACTGGAATCCTTTTTCGATAACGATTCCGGCACCTTCCAGAGTTGCACCGGATTTCTTAACGATATCGATCAGGCCAAGAAGTGCACAGCCGTTGGCAAGGAAATCATCGATCAGGAGTACATGATCCTCCGGTCCCAGGAATTTCTTGGAAAGGATCACATCATAAACTTTCTTGTGGGTGAAGGATTCTACCTTGGTGGTGTACATCTCACCGTCAAGGTTTACACTCTGTGCTTTCTTCGCAAATACAACAGGTACGTGGAAGTACTGTGCCGCAATGCAGGCAATACCGATACCGGAAGCCTCGATGGTAAGGATCTTGGTGATTGGACAGTGGTCAAAACGTTTCTTGAATTCTTTACCGATCTCATTGATCAGGTCAATGTCCATCTGGTGATTCAGAAAGCTGTCCACTTTTAAAATATTTCCTTCTTTTACTACGCCGTCTGTCAGAATTCTGTCTTTTAAAAGCTGCATGAAATTTATCTCCTTTGATTTATCACATTAGTATACGGTTACTGTTCAGGAAGTGAGCAGTAATATTTTTAATATGTATCATACGACAATATTTGCGCGAGTGCAATTATTTTTGACAAAAAAACATAAAATTATTATAATAGATAAGATGACAAAGAAAGGAACAGACGCGGATGAAAGAGTACGAAGTAATCTGGGAAATTTTTAACAAATGCCCGAGAAATCAGATGCGTGATGTATTTGTGGAAGAAGTGGAGATCGCAGATCCGGAAGCGTATGTGAAGCAGAAATTTCAGGGAAAAGATGTCTCCTACGAGAAGACAGTACTGGAAGACGGAACCATCATTTTTGATATTCAGACATCCATGATCCGGCAGCGCTGTTCTTTCACGGAAATCTGAAGGAGGAATTACAC
>CAVEKJ010000131.1:3913-5905 GCA_963616205.1 Prevotella sp. | reverse complement strand
GACCACAGGACTTTTCAAACAGTCCCTCCAGAGGGCAGTCCCCAAATATAACGGGGAAACCGGAGATCCCATCCTTTATGTGGAATTCCAGGATTTTCTGGGAATGAATTATGTAGATAATCCGGAGGCGCAGAGGGAACTTCAGGATATTATTGCGGCCCGGACAGGAAAAAGCGTGGAGATACATATGCTGGTAGCCAACAAACATCAGCACACCAATCTCGCGCAGATCACAGTAGACGATGCACTCCGGGAAAATATCCATATGGATATCGTAGTGGAAGAAGACCCGGATGATGAGTCATAAAGATATCGAGGCAGAAGATATTTTGCTCCGGATATTTCGTAAATAAAAAAGCAGGAGGACCAGTAATATGGCAAAAAGAGGTGGATTTCCTGGCATGGGTATGCCGGGAAACATGAACAATCTTATGAAGCAGGCGCAGAAAATGCAGCGCCAGATGGAAGAGAACCAGAAAGCTCTTGAGGAAAAAGAGTTCACAGCAACCGTAGGCGGCGGAGCTGTTTCCGTTACTGTTTCCGGAAAACGTGAAATAACAAAAGTCACACTTTCTGAGGAAGCAGTAGATCCGGATGATATTGAGATGCTTGAGGATATGATCGCGGCAGCAACAAACGAGGCTCTCCGCCAGGTTGAGTCTGAGTCTGCAGCAGTGATGTCCAAACTGACAGGAGGTCTTGGAAACCTTGGTGGAGGCCTTCCTTTCTGATGGAATATTACAGCAGCCATATCAATAAACTTATTGAGCAGCTTTCCCATCTTCCTGGGATCGGAGCAAAATCTGCCCAGCGTCTTGCGTTTCATATCATGAACATGCCTAAAGACCAGGTAGACCAGCTGACCGCTTCCATCACCGATGCAAGGCAGAACGTTCAGTACTGTAAATGCTGCTATACCCTGACAGACCAGGAACTTTGCCCGATCTGTGCCAATCCCAAACGAGATCACAGCACCATCATGGTCGTTGAGAATACCAGGGATCTGGCAGCATATGAGAAAACAGGCAAGTTTGACGGGGTTTACCATGTGCTTCACGGTGCGATTTCTCCAATGCTTGGGATTGGACCGGATGACATCAAACTGAAGGAACTGATGAAGCGTCTTCAGGGAGATGTAAAAGAAGTCATTGTGGCGACCAATTCCAGTCTTGAGGGTGAAACTACAGCCATGTACATCAGCAAACTGATCAAACCCACCGGGATCAAAGTAAGCCGTATTGCCAGCGGAGTTCCGGTAGGCGGTGACTTGGAGTATATTGATGAAGTGACTCTTCTCCGCGCGCTGGAAGGACGAGTGGAACTTTAACCGGATGAAAGAAGTCCCCTGCGGGATGGTGAATATCCGCTTGACCCGGATCAGGTAAAAATTTCCCAGGTGATAAAGGAGGCGAGGCCGGTGGCAAAAAAGAAAGCAACTTCATCGGATGTGGCAGCACGCGCCGGGGTTTCCCAGGCAACGGTATCCATGGTACTGAACCGGAAATACAATGTTTCTTTTTCGAGGGAAACCGTGGAACGGGTGGAGCAGGCAGCCAGAGAGCTTGGCTACGAGCTTCCGGGACGCCGGAAACATAAAGATAACAGAAAAGAAAAGCTGATCGTTGTTTTCTGCCCCACACTCACCAGTCCCTATTATGTACTGCTCCTTCAGGGAATCGAGGCAGTGGCCAACGAGCAGGGATACGGGGTATTTATCTGTAACACCCAGCGTGACGCCGGGCTGGAAGAAAAATATCTCCGCATGATGCAGACCATGCAGCCGACAGGAATCATTTATACCTGCAATCCCCATCCGGATTTCCAGCATCAGGTAGAAAAGATCGCAAAAGAGACACCCCTTGTCATCATCAGCAACAAAGAAAAAACCACCACAGTGGATGCCATCAATCAGGACAACACCGTAGTGGGAAGACTGATGGCAAGACATCTTCTGGATCTGGGACATACGGATGTGGCATTTATCACGCCGCC
>CAVEKJ010000131.1:0-3903 GCA_963616205.1 Prevotella sp. | reverse complement strand
CGTTTGGAGCGCTGCCACTGGCGTCTGGTCAGAGGCGGCGTGCATTTATCACGCCGCCTCTGACCAGACGCCAGTGGCAGCGCTCCAAACGTGTAGAAGGTTTTGTCCGCGAATTTGAGAAAGAGGGCAAAAAAGATCACGTGATCATCAAGGCGGCAGATGAGTCCAATGACAGAAAGATCCCACGTATGGATTCCGAGTATGCCATGGGCTACGAGCTGACCATGGAGCTTCTACACGAAGGAAAAAGATTCACGGCTATCGCAGGCCAGAATGATATGATGGCTATCGGTGCTATCGACGCACTCCATGAGATGCGCCTTCATGTACCAAAAGATGTTTCAGTCATTGGCTGTGATAACATTTTCTATTCCAGTATCCGGAGGATCTCACTGACCACCATCGATCATTTTGTAGCGCTGAAAGGAAGAGATGCCTGTGACATCATTATCCGTAAGATCGACATGAATGATAAATTTTACCTGGATGAAAGACCTGCCAGCCTGTATAATATCGAGTATACCCCGAAACTGATCACGCGCCGCACGACGGGGTATGCAAGACTGGACAGAAACCAGCCTGATGAACAGAAAAATAAATAGTGGCGCATAAATTATTAATAATAATATATAGAGAGAGTTTCCATGAGACATTCGGATAAAAACCTTGATAGCTACAATAATTACGGCGATATTCGAATCGGATAAAAATGGAGATAAGCTGTTTTGAGTGAAAAAATTGACAGGCACTATTAATAAAATATATTTTTATTAATAAAATATTTATTAATAAAAAAGTGATGCCTTGACCCCCGCAATGAGTTTGTTATAATGGAACCATCAAGAAAAAGAACGAACGTAAACAGGAGGAAAAAACAATGAAATTTTTTATCGACACAGCTAAAGTAGAAGATATCAGAGAAGCAAATGACATGGGAGTGATCTGTGGTGTTACAACCAACCCGTCCCTTATTGCAAAAGAGGGAAGAGACTTCAACGAAGTGATCAAAGAGATCACAACCATCGTTGACGGACCGATCAGCGGAGAGGTTAAAGCTACCACAACAGATGCTGAGGGAATGATCCGTGAGGGACGTGAGATCGCAGCCATCCATCCGAACATGGTTGTTAAGATTCCTATGACAACAGAGGGTCTGAAAGCAGTTAAAGTTCTCGCTTCTGAGGGAATCAAGACAAACGTTACCCTGATCTTTTCTGCTAACCAGGCACTTCTTGCAGCAAGAGCAGGTGCTACATATGTATCTCCGTTCCTTGGAAGACTGGACGACATTTCCACAGATGGTGTTGAGCTGATTCAGCAGATCGCTGAGATGTTTGCAGTTGCAGATATCCCGACAGAGATCATCGCAGCAAGCGTTCGTCATCCAATGCACGTAACTGCATGCGCACTTGCAGGCGCAGATATCGCTACTGTACCATTTAAAGTAATCGAGCAGATGACACATCATCCGCTGACCGATGCAGGTATCGCTAAATTCCAGGCTGATTACAAGGCAGTATTCGGTGAATAATTGAAACCTCTTTTATATACAAACTCCCTGTGAACAGCAGGGCACTAAAAAAGGAGACATTAATAACATGGATAAGTTAGAACTTCAGAAAGTTGCCAACGAAGTCCGCAAGGATATCGTAACAGCAGTCCATGCAGCAAAGGCCGGCCATCCGGGCGGATCCCTTTCTGCAGCAGATGTGTTCACCTACTTATATTTCGAAGAGATGAACATCGACCCGAAGGACCCGAAGAAGGCAGACCGTGACCGTTTTGTCCTTTCCAAAGGACATACAGCACCGGGACTCTACTCTGTACTTGCAGAGAGAGGATACTTCCCGAAAGAGGATCTGAAAACACTTCGTCATCTGGGCTCCTACCTTCAGGGACATCCGGATATGAAACACATTCCGGGCGTTGACATGTCCAGCGGTTCTCTTGGACAGGGAATCTCCGCTGCAGCAGGTATGGCTCTTTCCGCCAAACTCAGCAATGATGATTATCGTGTATACACACTGCTCGGAGATGGTGAGATCGAGGAAGGCCAGGTATGGGAGGCAGCTATGTTCGCAGGCTTCCGTAAACTGGACAACCTGGTTGTGATCGTGGACAATAACGGACTTCAGATCGATGGTGATATTGCAGATGTATGCTCCCCATACCCGATCGACAAAAAATTCGAAGCTTTCAATTTCCATGTGATCAATGTTGCGGACGGCAACGATATGGATCAGCTGAAAGCTGCTTTTGATGAGGCAAGAGCTACCAAAGGTATGCCGACAGCCATCATCATGAAAACAGTAAAAGGTAAAGGCGTTTCCTACATGGAGAACGCAGTAGGCTGGCACGGAAAAGCTCCGAATGACGAGCAGTATGCACAGGCAATGGAAGATCTGGAGAAGGTAGGTGAAGCGTTATGTCAGAAGTAAAGAAAATCGCAACAAGAGCAAGCTATGGAAGCGCCCTTGTAGAATTAGGTAAAAAACACGAGGATCTTATCGTTCTGGACGCTGATCTTGCCGCAGCTACACAGACCGGCATGTTCAAAAAAGAATTTCCGGAGCGCCACATTGACTGTGGTATCGCAGAGTGCAACATGATGGGTATTGCAGCAGGAATCGCTTCCACAGGTAAGGTTCCGTTTGCAAGTACTTTCGCAATGTTTGCAGCAGGACGTGCTTACGAGCAGGTTCGTAATTCCATCGGCTATCCGAAGCTGAACGTAAAGATCGGAGCAACTCACGGCGGTATTTCCGTAGGTGAGGACGGCGCTACCCATCAGTGCCTGGAGGATTTTGCCCTTATGAGAGCGATCCCTGGCATGGTTGTTGCAAGCCCTTCTGATGATATCGAGGCAAAAGCCATGGTTGCAGCTGCTTACGAGCATCAGGGACCTGTATACATGAGATTCGGACGTCTTGCAGTTCCGGTTATCAATGACAGACCAGATTATAAATTTGAGCTTGGTAAAGGTATTGTTCTCCGCGAGGGAAAAGACCTTACCATTATCGCGAACGGACTTTGTGTTGCTCCTGCTCTTGAGGCAGCTGAGAAGCTTGCAGCAGACGGAATCGACGCAAAAGTGATCAATATCCACACCATCAAACCTCTGGATGAGGAGCTTGTTGTTGCAGCTGCCAAAGAAACTGGCAAGGTTGTAACTGTTGAGGAGCATTCCATCATCGGCGGCCTTGGCGGAGCAGTATGCGAGTGCCTGGCTGAGAAGGCACCGGTACCGGTAAAACGCATCGGAATCCATGACGTATTCGGCGAGTCCGGTCCGGCATTAGAGCTTCTTCACAAATATGGTCTTGATGCTGAGGGTATCTACACACAGATTAAAGATTTCGCATAAAAACACGGAATGATTTTATGCATGAGCGCGTAGCAAAGGGGAATGTGAATGTCCGTTTTGCTGCTCAGCAGGCAGTAAATCTGCTTCTGTGGGGAGAATCTTCAGGATTCCATCTGTAATTGCATCTGCCAGGGTTACTACGGTAGAGAGTCGTGTAGTCTGCAGGGTAAGATGCTCCATGATCCCGGCCGTATTTACAATACCGGTAATGTGGATGTCCCCCACTGGCGGAAGATCTTTCTGAACACCAGCACCTGGGTAAAGTGCACCATTTCCAATGGTCACATAGCCCAGGTGCTTTTTTTGTCCAAGGGAAGCATCGATGGCGATCACAAGGGCGTGAGGATGGAATTTTGTGATAAGTAATGAAGTTTTTTTCAGGTTTAAGGCATGGACCGGGCTGGAAAGGGTTCCGTAGACAAAAATATGTCCGCTTTCATGAGGGGTAAGCAGGTGTCCAATATATGGGCCTAAACAATCTCCGGTAACACGGTCGCTGCCAATGCATAAAAATACCAGCTCAGTCCATCTTTTTGGAC
>CAVEKJ010000130.1:2655-5917 GCA_963616205.1 Prevotella sp. | reverse complement strand
ATCATAAACGGTGCCAGGACGATCTTCTTTGGATGAAAGCTGTCCGCAGCCCGAAGAAGGGAATCCAGTGCAGGATAGGCTTCAACAGTTCCAAGGAAAATATTTTTGTGGCCCATATCTTTAAAACGGTAATCCAGAGCAGCGTAAACAGAATTTGCGTAATGTTCTGTTCCATGTCCCATCAGGACCAGAGCTGTTTCCGCATCCAGATCCTTAAATTCATCGGCAACTGCCTGAACAACAGCCTGGTTATCTTCTTCTGTGGTAAGAAGAGGATTGCCAAAAATAATGCTTGAAAAACGGTCACGGAAAGAAAGGGCATCTGCCTTCATCTGGTCATTTTCGATTCCGTTGATCACGTGTGTAGGCTGCACGATGACATCGGTGATTCCGTCGGCGAGCATCTGCTCCATGGCCTCTTCTACCGTGTGGATCGTGATCCCGTCACGTTTTTTCAGCTTGGAAATGATCATCTTGCTTGTCCACGCACGGTAAGTGCGACAGGCAGGGAACGCTTCCGCGATATCATGTTCGATCGCGTCGATGGTAAGTTTTCGGGTATTCTCATAGCTGGTGCCAAAGCTTACTACGAGAATTGCTTTTTTTGAAGCTTCATTCATACAGGGATTTCCTCCATCCTGAAAAATTATTTTTCGTATTTTCCGCACATTCTACCTGAAGATATTATAAAAGGCGGGTATGGGATTGTCAATCACAGTTGACTTTCCCCGCGGAAATGTTTATCATTATAAAAGACTGCGGATATGTATAAAATGCGTAAAAAAATATCTGCAAAAGAAAAGAATTTCAGAAGTATTTATGGTGGACGGAAACGCCATATAGAAACAAAGGAGAAGAAAAGACATGAGCATATTCATGCTTGGAATTGACCATAATATGGCACCTGTAGATATCAGAGCTCTTTTTGCTTTCACCAGGAAAAATACCGGTGCGGCATTGTTAAAACTGAAAGAAGAGCCGGGGATCTGCGGGTGTATTATTCTGTCAACCTGCAACAGACTGGAGCTGTGGGTGAGTACAGAAGAAGATGAGAAACCGGAATTATACCAGTGGCTCTGTAAGCTGAAAGGTGTAGAAGGAGAAGAATACCGGAAATATTTTATCAGCAGAGAAAATGAGGAGGCTGTAGAGCATCTTTTTTACCTCACAAGTGGACTGAAATCTCAGATCCTGGGAGAGGATCAGATCCTTACCCAGGTAAAAGACGCATTAAGTTTTGCAAGAGAAGAGTTTACCACAGACAGTGTTCTGGAAGTGCTTTTCCGCATGGCGGTAACTGCTGGAAAGAAGATCAAAACAGAAGTTCCTTTTTCCCATGGAAATCCTTCTGTGATCCATCAGGCGATCCGTTTCCTGGAAGACGGCGGATACCATGTGCGAAACAAGGTCTGTATGGTGATCGGAAACGGTGAAATGGGCAAGATGGCGGCTCAGACTTTAAGAGAGGCCGGTGCAGATGTGACAGTTACTATCCGTCAGTACAGAAGCGGAGTGGTGAACATCCCGGTTGGATGCAGCAGGATCAACTATGGAGAGAGAATGGACTATCTGCCGGAATGTGATCTGGTTGTCAGTGCAACGGCAAGTCCCAATTACACACTGACAGGAGAGCTGTTTGAAGATGTCCGGATGGAACGTCCGATGATCCTGATCGATCTGGCTGTTCCAAGAGATATTGATCCGGAGATCGGGAAAAAAGAAAATATCACACTTTATGATATGGATAGTTTCCGTACCAGTGAAACACCGAAGGAACTTGCCGATAATCTGGAAGCGGCAGGAACGATCGTAAAAGCCCAGATGGAAGAATTTTTCCAGTGGCTGGATGGACGCGATATCATTCCACGCATCCAGGAGATCAAAGCAGATGCGGTGGAAGATCTGAACCTTAGAATCGAAAAAATCTTCCGGAAGACTCCTATGGAAGATTCAGACAGAGAGAAGCTGAAAAAGGCAGTGGATACAGCCGCAGGAAAAGTTGTAAACAAACTGATCTTCGGACTTCGTGACAGCCTGAATCAGGAGGCTTTTCTGGAATGTGTGGAAGGACTGGAGAAACTTTATGAAGAATAAACCGTATTTCCCCATGTTTATCGACCTGTCAGACAAGAATATCGTTGTGGCAGGCGGTGGTAATATTGCCACCAGAAGAGTAAAAACTCTTCTGAAATTTACAAGGAATATTACAGTTGTGGCGACAAAAGTCACACAGGAGCTTATGGATCTTGGAAAGGCAGGAACTGTAGACTTACATATCCGTCCTGTAAAACGCTCGGATTTTGCCAGAGCCTATATGGTGATCGCAGCGACCAATGACTGGAAATTAAATGATGAGATCCACCGTGTCTGTAAGGAGGAGGGCATTTATGTCAATGTAACCTCCGACCGGGAAGCCTGTGATTTTTATTTTCCAGGTGTGTATATGCGGGATGAGATGGTGGTAGGTGTTACAGCCAGCGGTCTTGATCACAAAAAAGCAAAGCGTGTGCGGGAAGAGATCCAGAAGGCGCTGGAAAAGGTACTAAAGGAGCAGGATAATGAAGACGAAGAGAACTAAGATTGTGATCGGCAGCAGAGAAAGTAAGCTTGCGGTACTTCAGAGCGAAATGGTCCGGGATTACATAAAAGAAAAGAATCCGGAAATGGAAGTGGAGATTCTTACCATGAAAACCACCGGAGATATCATTCTGGACCGCACCCTGGATAAAGTCGGCGGAAAGGGACTTTTTGTAAAGGAGCTGGATAAGGCGCTGATGGATGGAAGAAGCATTCTTTCGGTACACAGTCTGAAAGATATGCCAATGGAAGTTCCGGAAGAACTGCCGCTTCTGGCTTTTTCAAAAAGAGAAGACCCGAGAGATGTTCTGGTGCTTCCGGAAGGCGTTTCCGAACTGGATAAGACGAAACCTCTTGGATGCTCCAGTTTAAGACGTACTTTACAGCTTAAGAAACTGTATCCGGAGATGGAAGTCAAAAGTATCCGTGGCAATCTGCAGACAAGACTTCGGAAGCTGGACGAGGGACAGTACAGTGCACTGATCCTGGCAGCGGCCGGACTGAAACGCCTTGGACTGGAATCCAGGATCAACCGGTATTTTACAGCAGATGAGATCATTCCGGCAGCAGGACAGGGAATCCTTGCGGTACAGGGACGAAAAGGGGAAGATTATGATTTCCTGGAAGGTTACTGTGACGGGGATGCGTGGATTGCTGGAAGTGCAGAGCGTGCGTTTGTGAAACT
>CAVEKJ010000130.1:0-2609 GCA_963616205.1 Prevotella sp. | reverse complement strand
CTATGTAACCGGAACACTGCGAGGCAACAAGGCAGATGCGGAAGATTTAGGCAGGGAACTGGCAGAAACTCTTCGAAAAAAAGGAGAAAATAAATGAAAACAGGAAAAGTATGGCTGGTAGGCGCAGGCCCCGGAGATATCGGCCTTTTTACACTAAAAGGCCTGAAAGTGCTGGAGAGAGCAGATGTGGTTGTCTATGACAGTCTGGTAGGTCAGGGCGTTCTGTCACGGATCCCGGAGGGTGCGAAACTGATCAACGTGGGCAAACGTGCCAGCCACCATATCATGCGTCAGGAAAATATCAATCAGGTACTTCTGGAAGAAGCACAGAAGGGACTGCGGGTAGTTCGTCTGAAAGGCGGCGATCCTTTCCTTTTCGGAAGAGGCGGTGAGGAGCTGGAACTTCTGGAAGAGAACGGGATTCCATATGAGGTGGTCCCGGGAGTCACTTCCTCCATTGCAGTACCGGCATATAACGGGGTTCCGGTGACACACAGGGATTTCTGTTCTTCTGTGCATATCATCACCGGACATAAACGTGCAGGAAAGGAATACGATATTGATTTCCGTGCACTTGTGAATACAAAAGGAACACTGGTATTTCTGATGGGAGTGTCCGCACTGCCGGATATCTGTGCAGGCCTTATGAATGCAGGAATGGAAAAAGATATGCCTGCGGCAATCCTCCAGAAAGGTACCACAGCAGGCCAGAAACGGATCGTAGCCACCGTCTCCACTCTGGAAGAAGAGGTGAAACGCCAGGGAATCGAGACACCGGCGATCATTGTAGTGGGTAAAGTATGTACACTGGCAGAGAAATTTGGCTGGTATGAAAAACTGCCTCTGGCAGGCTGGAAAGTTCTTGTCACAAGACCGAAGGAACTGGTTTCCAGAACTGCGGACAAACTCCGGGAAAAAGGCGCGGAGGTTCTGGAACTTCCGGCGATCCGTACCGTTCCCATGGAAGACCAGAGCCGGCTTTACGGGGCAATGGATCAGCTGGAAACCTATCAGTGGATCGTATTTACCAGCCCTACTGGAGTACGGGTGTTTTTTGAAGAGCTGATCCGTCATGGAAAAGATATCCGTTCTATGGGAAATGTCCGTCTGGCTGTGATTGGGGAGGGAACAAAAAAAGCCCTGAAGGAAAGAGGCCTTCTTGCAGATTTCGTGCCATCGGTATATGATGGAGATACCCTGGGAAAAGAACTCTCCGAGATTCTTTCAGGAGGAGAGAAGATCCTGATCCCAAGAGCAGAAAAAGGCAACGAAAAGCTTACCGCATTCCTGACAAAGGCAGGGGCTGTGGTTGAGGATATTCCCACATATCAGACTCTTTACGAAAAAAGCCAGCTCATTGACGAGAAGAAGGAATTTGAGACCGGCGCCATCAGCTGTGCGGTATTTACAAGCGCTTCCACAGTGAAAGGTTTTGTGGAAGGAACAAAAGGACTGGATTATTCAAAGGTCAGGGCGGCCTGTATCGGCAAACAGACGAAAGCGGCAGCCGAGAGCTTTGGAATGAAAGCATATATGGCAGAAAAAGCCACCATTGACAGTCTTGTCAAACTGGTGGAGGATATGAAAAGGAGCGAATGATCATGGAACTGACAAAGAGACCAAGAAGATTAAGAGGCAGTGAGAACCTCCGTAAGATGGTACGTGAGACAAGAATGGACAAATCTTCTCTTATGTATCCGATGTTTGTGATGGAGGGAGAAAATAAGGAAGAAGAGATCCCGTCCATGAAAGGCCAGTACCGTTACACTCTGGACCGCCTTCCATATAAACTGGAACAGCTTTCTAAAGCCGGTGTAGGAAGCGTCATGTTTTTTGGTATCCCGGATCATAAAGATGAGGTAGGCAGCGGCGCCTACGATCCCAACGGAATCGTCCAGAGAGCTCTTCGCATCGCAAAAGAGAAATTCCCGGAACTGTATTATGTAACCGATGTATGTATGTGTGAGTATACTTCACACGGCCACTGTGGTGTTCTCTGCGGTCACGATGTAGACAACGACAAGACTCTGGATCTTCTGGCAAAAACAGCTCTTTCCCATGTGGAGGCAGGAGCGGATATGGTAGCTCCATCCGATATGATGGATGGCCGTGTTGCCGCAATCCGTCAGTGTCTGGACAAAGCAGGACATTACACAACACCGATCATGTCCTACGCTGTAAAATATGCTTCCGCATTTTATGGCCCGTTCCGTGAGGCAGCAGATTCTGCTCCGTCCTTTGGTGACAGAAAGAGCTACCAGATGGATCCGCACAACAGCAGAGAAGGTCTGAAAGAGGCACTTGCAGATGTGGAAGAGGGCGCAGATATCATCATGGTAAAACCGGCTCTTGCATACCAGGATATGATCTGGCAGGTAAAAGAGATCACAAATGTTCCCGTTGCGGCATACAGCGTCAGCGGTGAGTACGCAATGGTAAAAGCAGCAGCTGCAAACGGCTGGATCGATGAGGAGAGGATCGTAGGCGAGATGGCCACCGGAGCATTCCGTTCCGGCGCACAGATCTATCTTACTTATTATGCAGAACTTCTTGCTAGACTTATGGATGAAGGGAGAATTGGCTGATGACAAGATCAGAGCAGTTATTTG
>CAVEKJ010000129.1:3040-5955 GCA_963616205.1 Prevotella sp. | reverse complement strand
AAGTACAGCCATGTCAGGCTGTATCTGTTTCCATAAACAATAAAAAATAATTTATCAGTAATAAGAATAGAGGATTTAATATGAGAGAAAAGTATGAATCATTATCTCTGGCAGTGCTGAAAGATCTGGCAAAAGCGAGAGGGATGAAAGGAATCTCCACTCTGAGAAAGCCGGCACTGATCGAGCGCATGCTGGAGGAAGACGCCAAAGAGTCCGCCAGAGGAAATTCTGAAGAAGTACGTAAAAGTACACCATCAGAAAATACGGTAAAAGAAAAGAAACATGAAACGGAGAAGACAGAATACCGTACACGCCAGGCAGGTGAAGGCGTACAGGAGCCGCGGAAAGAATATCGTGAATACCGTGCAGATAAGAACGAGCAGGAACATAAAGCTGTAAATACCCGCAGAGAGTATAACAGAGAATCCGGCCGGGAATATAACCGGGAAACTGCCAGGGAGAATGGAACTGTTCCGTCAGAATCCACTCAGCTGGACAGCGGTGAGAAGGCCAACGGCATCCTTGAGGTCCTTCCGGACGGATACGGATTTATCCGGTGTGAGAATTATCTGCCGGGAGAGAATGATATTTATGTTTCCCCTTCTCAGATCCGCCGTTTTAATCTGAAAACCGGCGACATCATCCAGGGAAATATCCGGATCAAGACCCAGGGAGAGAAATTCAGCGCCCTTCTTTATGTATCTTCCATCAATGGATTCCACCCAAGCGAAGGACAGAGACGATATAATTTTGAAGATATGACACCGATCTTCCCCAATGAGAGACTGGTTATGGAACGCGCGGGCGGTACAACTGCCATGCGTATCGTAGACCTGATCAGCCCCATCGGAAAGGGACAGCGAGGAATGATCGTATCTCCGCCTAAGGCTGGTAAGACAACCCTTCTGAAAGATGTTGCCAAGTCCATCCTCAAGAACAATAAGGACATGCATCTTATTATCCTTCTCATCGATGAGCGTCCGGAAGAAGTGACCGATATCAAGGAAGCAATCCAGGGACCCAATGTGGAAGTGATCTATTCCACCTTTGATGAGCTTCCGGAACACCATAAGAGAGTTTCCGAGATGGTTGTGGAGCGTGCCCGCCGTCTTGTAGAACATAAGCAGGATGTGATCATCCTTCTGGATTCCATCACACGACTTGCCAGGGCATATAACCTGATCATCCCGCCAAGCGGAAGGACTTTATCCGGTGGTCTTGACCCGGCAGCTCTTCATATGCCCAAGAGATTTTTTGGCGCAGCCCGTAATATGCGTGAGGGTGGCAGTCTGACGATCCTGGCAACCGCACTTGTGGATACCGGAAGCAAGATGGACGATGTCATCTACGAGGAGTTCAAGGGAACCGGTAACATGGAGCTTGTCCTTGACCGTAAACTGCAGGAGAAACGTGTATTCCCGGCCATCGATATCCAGAAATCCGGAACCAGAAGAGAAGATCTTCTTCTCAGCAAGGACGAGCAGGAAGCTGTTTATATTATGCGAAAAGCTCTCAACGGAATGAAGTCCGATGAGGCGGTAGAACAGATCCTGAATACCTTCGCCAGAACCAGGAATAATGCGGAGCTGGTACAGACCGTAAAGAAACAGAAATTTTTATAAAGTTCTTGCATTTTCAGGAAAGCTGTGTTATACTTAGCAAGCTGTTTAAAATGGAATTCGTCAATTGTATACGAATAATATTAAATTATATAGAGAGGTGAAAATCATGAGAGAAGGAATCCATCCGAACTACTATCAGGCAACTGTAACCTGCAACTGCGGAAACACTTTCGTAACAGGTTCCACTAAAGAGGACATCCACGTTGAGATCTGTTCCAAATGCCATCCGTTCTACACAGGACAGCAGAAGGCTACACAGGCTCGTGGACGTATCGATAAGTTCAACAAGAAATACGGCCTGAATAAGTAATTATTGCGAATACAGGAAATGAGAAGGTTGAGGTTGGGAAATCTCAACCTTTCTTTAACTGAAAAAATTTTTCAGTTTGCACAGGAGAGAATGAATGAAATCATCGAATATTGGCGGACAGGCGGTCATGGAAGGCATCATGATGCGCCACAAAGACAAATATTCTATTGCAGTGCGCCGTCCGGACCAGGAGATTGAGCTGAAAGTAGAAGACTATAAATGTATCTTCGGAAACCATGCGTTTCTGAAGAAGCCCATCATCCGTGGTGTGGTAAGCTTTGTGGATTCTCTTGTGGTAGGCACGAAATGCCTGATGTATTCTGCGGAGATCGCAGGTGACGAGGAAGATGAAGAAGAGGCAAAGAAGAACGAACAGCTTACCGAAGAGGAGCGTTCTGCAAAGAAAGCCAAAGAAGATAAGCAGTTCAAGTGGCTTCTTTATATTACAGTAGCGATCTCCATGGTAGTTTCTGTAGCTGCTTTTATGTTCCTTCCGTACATACTGGCCAGTCTGATCCGTAAGGTAGGGGCATCGGAATTCCTGGTTACCGTAGTGGAAGCTTTTGTGAAACTGGCGCTGTTTCTGGGATATATGTTCCTGATCTCCAGGATGAAGGATATCCAGAGGACCTTTATGTACCACGGTGCAGAGCATAAGTGCATCAACTGTGTGGAACACGGACTCCCGCTGACTGTTGAGAACGTGCTGAAGAGCTCCCGGCTCCATAAGCGCTGTGGAACCAGTTTTCTGTTCCTGGTAATGCTGGTAAGTATCGTGCTGCACTTTGTGTTTGTGCTGGTACCGGTTTACTGGGTGAGACTGTTCGGAAGACTTCTTATGGTACCGGTAGTTGCTGGAATCTCTTTTGAGATCATCCAGTGGGCAGGGCGAACGGACAGTAAATTTGCGGACATTATGAGTAAGCCAGGTCTTGCCATGCAGAAATTTACCACCAAGGAACCTACCGCAGATATGGCAGAAG
>CAVEKJ010000129.1:0-3030 GCA_963616205.1 Prevotella sp. | reverse complement strand
GAAGTAGCCATCAAGGCGGTTGAGGCAGTTTTTGACTGGAGAGCATATCTGAAAGAGGAATTTGACCTGGATATCCCTTATGAGACAGAGGAGAAAGAAAATGCAGACTCTTGAGTCCCTTCTCAAAAAAGGAACAACAATACTGAAAGATAATAAATTGGAAGAAGCCGGGCTGGATGCCTGGCTCCTTCTGGAATTTAAGACCGGAAAGAACCGGGCATATTATTTTGCACATGGAGACGAACCGGTGTCTGATGAGACCGCAGCGGAGTATCTTAAGCTGATCGGCAGGCGGGCAGGACATATTCCTGTACAGCAGCTGACTCATCAGGCTTTTTTTATGGGCTATGAATTTTATGTAAACGAAAATGTGCTGATCCCGAGACAGGATACGGAAACTCTGGTGGAAGAAGCGCTGAAATGTCTTGATGGTGTGGAGAAGCCGGAGATCCTGGATATGTGTACCGGTTCCGGCTGCATTCTGATCAGTCTTCTTCTGGAAAAAGAGGATGCGCGTGGAACCGGTGCGGATATTTCACCGGAAGCACTTGCCGTGGCAAAAAAGAACGCCGGGCTCCTGGATGTGGAGAACCGTGCTGGTTTTGTGGAGAGTGATCTGTTTTCGGCACCGTATTTTTGCGAAAAAGGTGGAAAAGACAGTAGAAAATATGATATCCTTATCTCAAACCCGCCGTATATCGCCACAGAAGAAATTGAAACATTAATGGAAGAAGTCCGCCTTCATGACCCCAGGAAGGCCCTTGACGGAATGGAAGACGGGCTTTATTTTTACAGAAAGATCACCGCACAGGGCGGGAATTACCTGAAACCGGGCGGATGGCTTCTGTATGAGATCGGCTGCACCCAGGGGGAGGCAGTCAGTGAAATGCTGAGAAATGCCGGTTTTGAAAAGGTTCAGGTGGTAAAAGATCTTCCGGGCCTTGACCGTGTAGTGATGGGGCAGAAGCCTTTGTAAAAATTGTGATTCACAGGTATCAGAAACAGGAGGAAATACATGTTTGATAAACTGGATGATCTGCTGGTACGTTTTGAGGAGCTTCTCAATGAGCTGGGAGAGCCGGGAGTAACCGATGATCCTGCGCATTTTCAGAAGCTGATGAAAGAGCAGAGCGACCTGCAGCCAATCGTTGACGCATATAAAGAATACAAGAAAAACAAAGAAACCATCGAGGACAGTCTTTCCATGCTGGAGGGCGAGAAGGACGAAGAGATGCGTGAGATGCTGAAAGAAGAACTTTCTGACGCAAGAAAGAGAGTGGAGGAACTGGAGCATGAACTGAAGATCCTTCTTCTTCCGAAAGACCCTAACGACAGCAAGAACGTTATCGTTGAGATCCGTGGAGGCGCAGGCGGTGATGAGGCAGCACTTTTTGCAGCGGAGATTTACCGTATGTATGTGAAATATGCAGAGTCCCGCCGTTGGAAGACTGAGATGCTCAGTCTCAATGAGAACGGTATCGGCGGCTTCAAGGAAGTTACTTTTATGATCAAAGGTGAGGGTGCATACTCCAGACTGAAATATGAAAGTGGTGTACACCGTGTACAGCGAGTACCGGAGACAGAGTCCGGCGGCAGGATCCATACTTCCACCTGTACCGTAGCGATCATGCCGGAGGCAGAAGAGATCGATTTCCATCTGGACCTCAATGAGTGTAAGTTCGATGTGTTCCGTGCATCCGGAAATGGCGGTCAGTGTGTCAATACTACAGACTCCGCAGTACGTCTTACCCATATCCCTACAGGAATCGTAATTTCCTGTCAGGATGAGAAATCTCAGCTCAAGAACAAAGATAAGGCACTTCGCGTGCTCCGTTCCCGTCTGTATGAGATGGAGCTGGCCAAACAGCACGACGCTGAGGCAGAGGCAAGAAGAAGCCAGATCGGTACCGGTGACCGTTCCGAGAAGATCCGTACCTACAACTTCCCGCAGGGACGTGTGACAGACCACAGGATCAAACTTACCCTTCATCGTCTTGAAAATATCCTCAATGGAGATCTGGATGAGATCATCGACAGTCTGATCGCGGCAGACCAGGCAGTGAAGCTGACCAAGCTCAATGAACAGGAATAAAAATAAAAGGTTACTGGTCACAGAGTGAACAGTAACGATTACAGATACAGGATCATACAAACTATAATAGAGCAGGAGGAAACGAAACATGAAAAAGACAGCACTGGTAATCATGGCAGCCGGTATCGGCAGCCGTTTTGGAAAAGGCATCAAACAGCTTGCACCGGTAGGCCCAAAGGGCGAGATCATTATGGACTATTCCATCCATGATGCACTGGAAGCAGGATTCAACAAGGTTGTTTTTATCATCCGCAAAGATCTTGAGGATGAGTTCAAAAAAGTGATCGGAAACCGTATCGAGAAGATCACAGAAGTTGCTTATGCATTCCAGGAGATCGATGATCTTCCGGGAGATTTTACCAGACCGGCAGACCGTACCAAACCATGGGGAACCGGACATGCTGTACTGGCAGCAAAGAAAGTCCTTTCCGAGCCATTCGCTGTTATCAATGCAGATGACTACTATGGAAAAGAAGCCTACGTAAAGGTTCATGACTATCTGGTACAGGATCATCCGCAGGATGGCCCGATGCACATCTGCATGGCAGGTTTCCGCCTTGGAAATACATTAAGCGACAACGGAAGCGTTACAAGAGGTGTGTGCCATATCGAGGACGGCAAGCTTGTTGGCGTTACAGAGACACACAACATCTTCAAGACAGCAGACGGCGCAGAGACAAGAAATGACGATGGTACAGCAGAGAAGCTGGATGTGAAGAGCCTTGTTTCCATGAACATGTGGGGACTGACACCGGAATTTATGGAGATCCTTGAGAAAGGATTCATCGAATTCCTTGGTGGGATCGAAGAAGGAGACATCAAAAAAGAGTATCTTCTTCCGGAGCTTATCGATCAGCTGATCCATTCCGGAAAAGCAGCAGTAGACGTTCTTGAGACAAAGGACGAGTGGTTCGGTGTTACTTATCAGGAAGATAAGG
>CAVEKJ010000128.1:0-5993 GCA_963616205.1 Prevotella sp. | reverse complement strand
ATAATTCAGAGACATGTCATCTTTGGAAATAAGTCCCAGGTTTTCTACCTTTCCTACATGCTCGCTCCAGGTTCCGTCATAAATAATGGAATCCAGTGTGGAGTTTACCGTTGCGGTCAGACTCTTCATTGCGGAAGTGACAGTCATTCCTTCTCCGTATGCATCAATGATCGGAGACTGGTCAGAGTCTACACCGATGATCTTTCCGCCGACTTTGGCTGCTGCCTCTGCCGCAGATGTGAAGATACCACCGCCGCAGGCAAAAACAACTTCTGTTCCGTTGCTGTACCAGGTATCCATAGCTGCCGTGATCTCTGTGGAGCCGTAGAACTGTCCGCCATAGGCGTACTCAATAGTCACATCATCGGTGATTCCCATTTCTTCTGCTGCCGCATTGATTCCCTGCACATAACCGTAGCCATATCGCATAACTCCAGGTACTGCCTGGCCTCCCAGGAATCCAAGGTGACGGTATCCAAGCTTCACAGCTGTGTATCCTGCAAGATATCCGGGGATTGCCTCCTGATAGATGGCAAGATAGGTGTTCTCTGTGTTGTAATAATCGGATACATCATAAGCATCCGGATCATCATAGTATGCATTTCCTACTGCTGCCGCACCGATGTCGCTGGCACTCATATCCAGAACAATGAATTTGATATCCGGATATTTAAAGGTGGTGTCCACAACAGTCTGGGCAAAAACATATCCAGGCATTACCAGGATGTTATATCCTTCGGCTACTGCCACGTCTACCATGGCTGTTCTGGCATAGTCTGTGTCGCCATCCGGTTTTTTGTAGGTAAATTCAATGTTGTTGGCCTTACAGTAATCCCGGCATGCCTCATAGGTTGTCTGGTTGAATGACTGGTCTGTGATGTCTCCGGCGTCTGTGATCATGCAGACTTTGTATTCAGAACTGCCTGAATCTTCACTGGCCGCAGTTTTTCCGCCACATCCGGTAAGCATGACCGCCATCATGGCAATAACAAGCAGTATGGACACAGCTTTTTTACATTTGTTCATCCTTCTTTCCTCCGTTTTTTATTATCCCTTTTTATAGCATTTCCGTTATTTTCTGTTCTATCGTAAAAATTGCTCCGCAATGCTATATGAACGCAGTAAGTCCATTATAAGAATCATAGCATAAAATTGAGATATAGAGAAGTTTTTTCTTACAAAAAAGCTGCCCGGCCGGTATGCATCCTGTGCACCCGGTTCCGGACAGCTTTTCTGGTTGTTCTTAATGGTTATCTCTGGCAGTTATTACCATTAATTTTTATAGAAGGAATTTTTTATCAAAAGATCTTTCGATCAGATCTCAGCCTGCTCAAGCAGTGCCGGGATCTTGGACTCCCAGCCAAGTGCCATGATATGTACACCCTGGCAATATGGTTTACACTCTTTGATGATACGTGCTGCGATCTCAACGCCTGTGATACCTGCTTTTGTCTTCTCTTTGTCAGCTTTCAGCTCCTCGATCATCTCATCCGGAACATGAATGCCGGCAACGTTATTGTTCATGAACTTAGCCATTCCAGCGGACTTCGGAATGATGATACCAACCTGTACCGGTTTTCCGAACTGTTTCGCTTTTTCCATGAATTTGATAAATTTCTCCGGCTCAAATACAGCCTGTGTCTGGAAGTAGTCTGCACCTGCGGCAACTTTTCTTTCCATCTTTGCAAGCTGAGCGTCAACGGAATCGCTGCATGGAGATACAACGGCACCTTTGGAGAATTTCGGAGGCTCACCAACGAGCTGGTTTCCACCAAGGTCTACACCGGACTCAAGAAGCTGTACTGTATGAAGAAGAGATACAGAATCAAGATCAAATACCGGTTTTGCCTGCGGATGGTCGCCCATCTTGGTGTGATCGCCGGTCAGGCAGAGAATATTTTCAATGCCGAACATGGCAGCACTTAAGAGATCAGACTCCAGTGCGATACGGTTTCTGTCACGGCATGCCAGCTGGAAGATCGGGTCCATGCCTGCATCTTTGAGGACTTTACACATTGCAAGAGATCCAAGACGCATTACAGAAGACTGGTTATCTGTTACATTGACTGCATGAACACCTTTCAGGTAAGTTTTGGCTTCTTCTACCAGCTCATCTACATGGATCCCTTTTGGCGGTCCTACTTCTGCAGAAACTACAAATTCACCACGGTCGAATAATTCTTTCATTTTCATATTATATTTGCTCCAATCATTATAAAATTGGTACTGTTCACGCACAAAAATATCTTGCGGAATATTCGCAGTGTACAGTATCTTATATTTACTAAAGCTTCTATCTTGTTTATTTCACTTCATCATCTGTAGCAAAATTATGGATCTGTGTCGGGCATTTCAGTGCGTCAAGGCGTCCGATCTCTTTCAGACGTCTGTAGATACGCTCCCATCCACACTCCATGTCGCTGTCCACTTCGCATTTGCCATTCTTGGAACCGCCGCACTGGCCGTTTACAAGACTCTTGGAACATGCTGTGATCGGGCAGATTCCGCCGGTAAGGTTCAGATAACACTCACCGCACTGGTCACATTTATATTCTAACGGTGTTACACCCTGGAAACCAGGTACCGGGTATGTATCGCAGGCTGCACATACCATCTTGTCTTCCAGATATTCTGCGATGGTCTGAACACCAACGCCGCAGGAGAATACCAGAACCAGGTCAGCTTCCTGGATCTTGCTCATGTGTTTCTGGAGACGTAACTGCATATTTTCCGGATTACAGATATAATCCGTTGTCATGATCCCTGTCACATTTCCTTCAGCGGAAAGTTCCTTCTGAAGTGCAACAGCCTCTTTTTCCGGAAAACGAACTTCTTTGCATCCATGGCAGTTGATGATAAAAACTTTTTTTCCGGCTGCCAGTGATACGATAGTTTCTTTTGCTTTTAACTGGGTAATCAACATATCACTTCATCCCCCTTACTGCATTTTTTCCGGCTTTGATACTGTTAATGATCGGAATCTTGGAAGAACAGATATACTGACAGCATCTGCACTCAACACAGTCCATAACGCTCTTATCTTTCATGGCCTGCCAGTTCTCTTCTTTCGCATATTTTACAAAATACAGAGGAGAAAGTTCCATTGGACAGACATCTACACAGCGTCCGCATTTGATACATGGCTGCTCTTTTGTCTCGTCTGTATCAATGGCGATGATTCCGTTGGAGCCTTTCATCATAGGCACTTCCAGAGTGTTCAGAGGGAATCCCATCATCGGGCCGCCCATCTTGACAAGAACATCGTCATCTGTAAATCCACCGCAGTAATCGATCAGCTCTTTTACGCTGGTACCGATCTTGATGATAAAGTTGCCAGGATTCTTGATCTTCTCGCCTGTTACAGTTGCAACACGCTCAACCAGTGGCATACCCTTCTGGATCGCATCGGAGATTGCTTTTACGGTACTGATATTATCTACTACAACGCCAACATCTGCCGGGAGACCGCCGCTTGGAACTTTTCTGCCCATGACGCGCTTGATGAGAGTTTTCTCAGCGCCCTGCGGGTATTTGGTTCTTGCGACAAAAACTTCCATGTTTCCGATATTGGCAACTTTTTCCTGCATTAATTCAATGGCATCCGGCTTGTTATCCTCGATGACAATGATACCTTTCTCGGCACCGGTTGTCTTCAGGATTGCCTTCAGACCAAAGATGATGTCATCGGCAAACTCAAGGAGAACTCTGTGGTCTGCTGTCAGCAGCGGCTCACACTCGCATCCGTTGAGAAGGATGGTGTCAACCGGTTTGGCTGGTTTCAGCTTAACGCATGTCGGGAAACCTGCTCCACCCATACCAACGATTCCTGCTTCACGGATGATGTCGATGATCTCATCCGGAGTCAGATCATCCAGGTCACCATGTGGCTGTACGGATTCGTGCAGAGTATTTTTTCCATCCGATTCAATGACAACAGCCATCACTTCACTGCCTCTTGTGCCATGCATACGTGGCTCAACAGCAACTACGGTTCCGCTTACACTGGAGTGTACCGGTGCGCTGATAAATCCGGCAGCTTCGCCGATCTTCTGTCCGACTTTTACAGTGTCGCCTACCTCTACGATCGGATTGGCAGGTGCACCAAGATGCTGTGACATGGAAATCACAACGGTCTTAGGATCCGGGAATTTCTTCAGTGCGATGTGCTCACTGAATTCCTTGCGCTCTGACGGATGAACGCCGCCATAGTATCCGTTCAGTCTGTCTTCTCTGATAGACTTCACGTAGTCGTTGATCACCTTGAAATTAACCTTGGAGAAATCACGAACCTGTACCGGCTGGTTCAGGAACTCTTCCAGACGGCCCTGTTTCGCCAGTCTCTGGTAAATCTTCTCCCATGCACAATCCTTGTTCGGGTCCACTTCACATTTACCGTTCTTTGCTCCGCCGCACTGTCCATTGACAAGGCTCTTTGAACAGTCGACGATAGGACAGACGCCTCCGGTAATGTTCAGGTAACACTGTGCACATGCATCACAGCTCTTCTTGGTAAGAGCCATGCCGTGATGGCCTCTGTAGTTAAGGGTATTGCTGGCTGTGATCACCGGCTTACCTGCCAGATCCGCAACTGTCTGAATACCAAGACCACAGGAGATCACAACTACATTCTCTGTTCCTTCCGGGATCAGATCCTGTAATTTTCTTTCTGTGTGCATCTTGTTGCACAGAAAATCGAATTTCGCACTGCCTGTGACAGTTTTTCCCTGCTCTGCCGCAATTTTCAGGAATTCTTCGCAATCCGGTTCGTCCACGGTCTCAAATTCCTTGAAACACTTGTTACAGGCGATCACAAACAGATTGTCCCTGCCGCTCAGCACTGATGCAAGCTCATCACTGCTTTTCAGCTTGTACTTAGTATAGTTTTCCAATTGCTCACCTTCCTTATAAAAGATTATATTCCTTATAATTATCTGCTCTTATCCGTTCCCTCCTTCTCTGCACTCCCAGGAAAGAAACAATAAAACCAAATAAATAAGTTCTGCACTTATTATTCAGCCCTTCCGGAAATCCTGGCCGCAAAAAGGCCGCAGTATTTCCGCTGACTGCTATAATAAATGTAACATAATTTAAACTTATTATCCAGTTTTATTGGTTATTTTTATAAAATTATTCTATGATTTCATTCCATTTTTCTATGAATGTATGGATATTTGTACAATTCTGAATTGCTGTTTTCCCGGTTTACCGTTTCTTTCCGGATAACATCAGGATGCGCAACAGGATGAGTAATATCGGAAGTGCCAAAATCGGAGCTACGATGAGCGGCTCGATCTGGACAGCATCAGAGGTGACGCGAATGGCAGATATAGCGAGAGTTATGCATACAAAAAAAAGCTGTCACCTGACAGAAATATATGTCAGCGTGACAGCCCTCTTTTACAATATTAATCGTTCTGCATTTCTTTAATCTTCATCTCATTCTCACGACCCTTTTTATTTGTCATACGGATCATAAGGAACGGGATAATTGCCAGTGCAAAGCATACAACCGGTCCGAAGTTGATTACTGCATTCATTTTAGTCAGTGTAGCTGCAGACATTTCTGAATTTGCAACATAACCGGCAGCTCCGAGTGCAATGATTCCTACAGAGCCTCCGATCGCATTTCCGATCTTTGTAGAGAAAGAAATGGCAGTTGCAATAACTCCGTCAGAACGTTTTCCGGTTCTGAGCCAGTTATCATCAATCAGCTCACCACAAAGTGCAAAGGATGTAAGTCCCACAAGGTTTGTAGCACCATATACAAGACCTACAGCTGCTACAAGCATACTGTTTGCTCCTGCTTCTCCCATGAAGAAGAATACTGCACAGCAGACACACTGAAGTACGCAGGAAAGAACTCCGACATATTTTTTGTCAATACGGTTCAGAAGTGCAGGTGCATACAGGTTAACTACAAACATACCGATTGTCATTGCTGTTCCGAAGGAAGCCATTCCCATCGGATTGGAAAGTACATAAATGAAGTAATA
>CAVEKJ010000127.1:0-6004 GCA_963616205.1 Prevotella sp. | reverse complement strand
CTCAAACAGCGAACTTTTGAAAAACAACGCAGATTTCCGCCAGCCAAGAATCAGCACCCCTCCTGCAGAGTCAGCGACAGGCAGCACACGCCTCACGGGCTGGTGTTTCAGGCCGAAAAAGAGTAGGTGGCGATTCGGGAGGTTGTGGTGGATTTTAGGGTGGTGGCTGGATGAGAGTTTGGTTGTGAAGGTGCCAGGCTGAGTGGTTTGACGGTAGGGGATGGGGCATCAGCGCTGCGCTGGATGCCTGGAACAAAAGGCTGAGTTTGCTTGTGGTCTGACGGGAGTTGGGTGGGGCATCAGCGCTGTGCTGGATGCTTGGGACGAAAGGCTGAGTTTGCTTGTGGTCTGCCGGAAATAAGTGGTTGACTGGAAAAATTGTGGAGCATACGAATAAATCGGCACAGCGTTTCATATCCAATACCGCAGCATCCATCGCCCCACCAGTATCTTAACATATCTCCACAACCTACGACAATTTGCGTGCCCGGAAAGGGGGAGCGCGAGGGGGAAAAGCGGGCTTCGCAACTATGAGTGCTTTCCCCCTCGCAGATTTCCTCAGCTTTGAAAAGCGAAAAAAATTCTTGTGGTCTGACAGAAGAGGTGGGGTGTTTTGGTGATGGAATTGCTGACGGCTTGTCGAATTGTAGTAGAATTTTTGGATGAAATCTAAGTGCTTTTTTCTATAGTATATGATATGGTTATTATATCTTATAAGATCTTTTGTCTGTATGGACATTCTTGGAGCTTCGTATTCTGAAGCGTTTTCCATTTTTGTTACTGTGAATTTATGAAAGGCCGTTTTATGGTGTTTTCATGTTTTATTTGTGTGGTATAATTTATATATACCAATAGGAGTGTTAATGGCCAACAATACTATATTTGATGACGTTTTCCGGACGATGGTGGAGAAGATGACGTATCTGCTTGTCCCGCTTATCAACGAGGTGTTTCATACCTCATATCCGGAGGATGTGGAGATCGTGCATCTTCGGAATGAGCATCAGCTGGAGGACGGGGAATTGATCACGGATGCCAGACTTCTGATCGGGGATAAGGTGTATCATATTGAGTGTCAGAGTACGAATGATACTACGATGTCGATTCGGATGTTTGAGTATGACGTCGCGATCGCATTGGAGAACCGGCGGAAGATTGGACGGAAGTTTTATGTGGAGTTTCCGAGGTCCTGTGTGATTTATCTGAGGACTACGAGGAATACACCGGATGTTGAGGAAGTAGAAATGAAACTTCCGGATGGGCAGGTGTGTGAATATCGGGTTCCGACAGTGAAGGTGGAGCGTTATACGAAGGATGTCATTTTTGAGAAGAATTTACTGATGTTGCTTCCGTTTTATGTGATGAGGTATGAGGATGCAGCGCATACAATAGGGGAAGATTCTGATAAACTACGAAGATTATTAAAGGAATACGAGGATATACGGATAAATCTGGAGAAAGAACTTTCGATGGCTGGAAGGTCAGAATTATATACAGACTTGAATAAACTAATTATAAGGATATCAGACTATATTTTCAGGAAAGAAGAAAAAGTTAAGAGAGGAGTGGATGAAGTTATGGGCGGAAAGGTTTTGCAGTTGGAGTCGGAGAGGCTTCGAGAGGAAGGTATGGCTATGGGGGAAGCTCGTGGAAAAGCGATCGGAGAAGCTCGTGGAGAAGCGCGTGGAAAAGCAATCGGAGAAGCGCGTGGAAAAGCCATTGGAAAAGCCATTGGAAAAGCCATTGGAAAAGCGGAAGGTGAGGCTCGTTTGAGTGCGTTGATCAATCGATTGCTTCTGGAAGGGCGATCGGATGAAGTGCAGCGGGTTGTGACGAGTGAGAGTAGACGTAAGGAACTGTATGTGGAATACGGGCTGTAAGGGGTAGTACTATTTTTGGATAACAGAAAATGTGTAACAGTAAACAGTGGCTGGGAGATCATAGGTCTTCTGGTTGCTGTTTTTTTGTGCTTTTTGGAAATTAAGGTGTCTGAAAAGAGATGGGATATTGTAGTGTGATGGGGAGGATACTTGTTTGGAAAAACCGGTTATTTTCGAAATTCGATTAAAGGCCGAAATGATCTTTTTTTCGACTTTTTTGCAGTGTGATCTCCGGAAATGCCTGATTTTACGGGATTTTTTGGAAAATGATTTCGTTCCCGCAGGGAACGGTTTGGGAAAAATATCTTGACAACACCCCCCCCGCCAGTTATAGTACGCTAACTTTATGAGAGTTAGCGGGAAGTAATTTCCTGTCTGACAAAAAAGATCTGATTGACTTTTTCAGAGGAGGAAAGGTGAAATGAAGAAAAAGAATTTGGCACTTCGTATGTCGGCGTGTATGATGTCTGCTCTGCTTGTAGTAGGATCAGCAGCTCCGGCTTATGCTGCGGAGGATATGGTTTTCCAGGATCAGGCAGCAGATGTTACTGAGGATGCAGCGGATGCTGAAGGTACAGCGGAGGCTGTTTCAGCTGAGGACACAGCTGAAGAGACAACAGCTGAGGATGTTGCAGAAGAGAGCGAGGCAGTTGCCGATGAGGCTAGTGATGACGCGGCAGCTGAGGATGCACAGAGTGAAGATGTGGATCTGGAAACGGAGGATGCTGAGGAACTGACAACGGATGCAGAGTTCACAACAGACGAGAACGGAAATGTAAAAAGCATCACATTTGCAATCCCGGATAAAGCACAGGACGGCGTATATGTAAGCATGTACATTGATCTGATGAAATCCACACAGGATGCATTTGTAAATGTAGATTACGCAAAGGCTGAGAAGGATGCTACAGCAGTAGATACTTCCGCGCTGGAGGCAGCTATCGCACAGGCAGATGCCCTCAACGAGACCGCTTATACCAAGGCATCTTGGGACGGAAACAAAGATGCCATTGAGGCGGCTAAGACAGCAGCGAAAGCAGCACTTGAGAAAAAAGAATCTCAGGAGGCTGTAGATGCAGCGAATACTGCACTGGCTGATGCAATGAGCAAATTGGCAGAGGCTGGTGATCCGGCAGAGCTTCAGGCACTTCTTGACCAGGCGAAAGCAATGACAGAAGAGGATTTTACCGTTAACAGTGTAAAGACGAACTGGAAAAGCTTTCAGACAGCTATCGCAAATGCAGAATCAGCTATTGAGGGACGAGAGACAGAAAAGATTCTTGCAAACAGAAAAAGCTCTTTAGACAGTGTAATAGCAAAATTGATAAAACCTTATGATTCAACTGCGTTATCTGAAAAAATTGCAGAAGCAGAAGCTTTGAAAGAATCAGATTATACTGCAGACAGCTGGAAGGACGCAGATCTTGCTTCCGCGATCAAAAGGGCAAAATATGCGATTGACAGCCGCGGAAGTAAAGATGAGATCCAAGGCGGAATGAATGATCTGGAAACAGCAATGGATAAACTGGTGGCAGTTTCTCTGGAAGTAACCGTAGGTCGTGGAGATTTTGCAAAAAAACTTACACCTGGAACCTACAGTCTTCCCATTGACCTTCTGAATGCAGGACATATTGATGCCACAAAACAGTATACAAGCGTAGATTACATGAAACATACTTCTATGGCAGCCGGATGTTTTACAGGAGATGCAACTCTGGTGATCCATGAAGATGGTACAGCAACCCTTACAACTGGTTTAGGTGCAGTTACTTCTGATGCACTGGGATCTGCTCAGTCCGGCGGCGCAGATGACTGGTCTATCTATGAAAATACTCAGGATTTCCTCAATGGAGATGCAAACTCTTCCAAAGGTGCCCGCTATAAAGCACATGTAGACAAACAGGGTATTCTTGGAGGAAAGAGAAAACCGACCAAGATCAGCTTTACCGTGCCGGATCTGAAACAGAACGTAATTGCAACTCGTATGCACATTGAGATCATGGGTGTTTATCAGGATGCCTGCATCGGTATGGACTGGAATAATGTAGAGAGAGTAAGTGATGATACAAGCGCAACTTCTACTGTAGAAAAAACTTACGAGATCGCACCGGATACACAGACACAGCTTTTGAATATGAAGGCTGGAAGCACAGTAAAACTGGATGCAGATGTTACACTGTCAGAGAATCTGACTATAAAGGGTGGTACACTGGATCTGAATGGACATGTTTTAAATCAGGCAGATAATCTGATCCGCATCAAAGGCGATGTCACGATCATTGACAGCAGTGCGGAAAAAACAGGTAAAATCACACGAGAAGCCAAGTATGGAAACGAGTATTCTTCTACTGCTTCTATTACGGTAGAACAAGGTTCTTTATCAGCAGATGGAATTGTTATTGACGGACAGATCGGAAACAAAGTGGCATACGATTCCTCAACTTGTCTGAAAGGACTTCCACGTGTTGCCGTTTCCCTGAAGAACTGTACATTGATGAATTCATCAGTGCGGCAGGTTTCAGATCATAATGTTATCAGTTTTACATACATGAATAATGGAATTGATGTGACAGTAGATAATTGTACGGCAACTGAATGTATCAGTGTTGGGTATAGTATGGGTGATAATGTTTCGGTTACTAATTCAACAATTGAGTCGTATAGCCAGATATCAAATGGTGGCAGTGTAGCAGTATTTACGGGTAATACATCAGAAAACGGTGTTGGCATTGAGGCTGATAAAGCAACTGTCAGAGACAATACAATAACGAGTGGATCATTAGCTCTCTGGACAAAAGAAGATGTTGTAGTGGAAAACGTAAATGTTACAGGAAATAGCAGAAGTGGAGGTGTTGTTGCTTCACGTGGAAGTGGAACTGTAACGATTAAAAGCGGAGTTTATACCAATACAGGAAAAGGATACACAATAGAGTCTTCTGGAGCGCCTGTTGTGATTGAAGGCGGCTACTTCAAGGGTGCAAAAGGAGTTGTAAACAATGCAGTATATAAAACACCAGCAGGCAAAAAACTGGGAGAAGTAACAGAAGGCGATTATGCAGGATATTATACAGTTGTAGATGATCCGGATGCAGCAGTCGCAGATCCTGTAGCAACAATCTATAATCCAGACGGTAGTGAAGCTGAAAAAATTGGAGAAGATAAGGCAAATCTTATTACAACTTTTGCAGAAGAAGGTCAGACAGTAAAACTGAACAAAGACATCACTACAGATTCTGTAACAAATTACAGAAATATCACACTGGATCTGAACGGACATACATTGAATCTTGCACAGGGAATAGCTGCTTATTACGGAACCTGCCATGTGATTGACAGTTCAGCAGATAAGAGTGGAAAAGTGATCGCAGGTATGAGCGCGTTTATTTCCACGAGCAATGTTAATTCAGGCCTGATTCTTGATAATGTAACCTGTGAAGCACCTACGCTGCAGTATATTTCTATTGGTAAAGTTTATATAATCAATGGAACGAAGATGAGTGGAATAACTGCTATCGATCCTGTTGCTGGTGACGGTGCCGCATACATCCAGGATAGTACATGGACATTTGGAGCGCAGGATGAAAACGGAAATGCTGTAGATGGACAGGCTCTTCTTGAAAATACTGTAAGAACTGCCCAGTATACAATTACCAAAAACGAAGACGGCTCTTTCTCAGTAGCAGTTACAGATTTCGGCAAAAACATGAGAGCTTTTGAGGCTCTGGATGCTTCTGCTTACACCAAGGCAAGCTACAAAGCAGCAAAAGATCTCTATGACACACTGGATGTAACAATCGATGAGGATATCACCGAAGAGCAGATCAAAGCATTCAACGATGCAGTAACCGCTCTTCAGCCAGTAGCGACAGAGGCTTCCATCAACGCTCTGAAATCTGCCATCACAGCAGCCAAAAAGGTAAAAGCAGCAGACTACACAGCAGCATCCTACAAGACTTACAAAGCAGCGATCACAGCCGCAGAGAAAGTCCTGAACACAGAAGACCTTTCCGATGCACAGGTAACCGCAGCAACAAAAGCTCTTACCACTGCAAAGACAAAACTTGTCAAGATGAAAACACAGACCATCACCGTTTCTGTGAAGAACACCAAAAATGTGGTTTCCA